>JAZNFN010000100.1:0-10428 GCA_045576035.1 Christensenellaceae bacterium | reverse complement strand
TTCATGCGTCTAACTGTAAATTTGCAATTAACGAAGGCGTAATAGTGTTTTTTGATTTTGAAGAATCTTCAAAGGGTAAAGTTGCTAAGAATATAAAAGCTCTGAAATCGTGATGCCACGAGACACGATTCTCAACGGGAGTGAAATTGCAAAAAATGCGTTTTATAATTCCAAATTTATGACCAGTTAATACCCAAAGCGGGGTGACTACAATTGAGATTCTTTTTGAGTCGATTCTCAACGGGAGTGGCGAAATTTTTGGGATTGCATTTTTGCGATTTGGAATTGAAATTGAATTATTTTCATCAGAAAAGTTAGAAAACAATATAAAATTTTCGTAACGATACGAATTTTATGAAACAATTTATTTGATAAAACGAATTTTATGTTCGATTTTTAATATAAAAGATTTAATTTCTAAGTACATTTCAAGCTCCTAAGGGGCAGTTGTGGGTTCGATTCCCGCCGGGACTACCATAACCCAAGAAACCCTCAATGGTATTCTTGGGTTTTGTTTAGTTTGCGGGAATCGAATATGGAGAAAATTTGCCTAGCAAATTTGTCCGTAGGACTAAACAGTGGACACCCACTGTTTATCGGGTAGGCCACACAGGTGGGATTCCCGCCGGGACTACCAACTAAAAAAGGGCACTTTTTAGTGCCCTTTTTTAGTTGATTGATTTCGTCCGCAATTGGTTCAAAGGTTCGGCTTTGCCATCGTAGCAAAGCGGAGATGCTTCCCGCTGGAACTAGAAAAAATCGACAAGTTTCGATAGAAGCTTGTCGATTGGTAATAGGTATAAGTGAATAGTGAAGAAGTAAGTAGTTTTTAATAAAAAATCCCGATGAGTTAATGCGTAAGCAATAATTCTTCGGGATTAAACTTTTTTAAGCGTCTTTTTTCAAAAGGTCACGGATTTGTTTAAGTAAATCTTCGGTGGTGGGGTTGGCTTCACGGTCGGCTTTTGCCTTTGCTTCTGCTTCAAGCCTTGTCTTTTCTTCGGCTTCACTTTGAAGTTTTGCTTTTTCTTCCATATAAGCTTCAACTGCTTTTTTATCCGAAAGTTTAATGCCTTTTGCTTTTAATTCTTTCTTTTCTTCCTTAGAAAGTTTAACTTTTAAACTTTTCTTTAATTTGGTGTTGCCGTCTTTAACCCTGTTAATGAATTTAACGATGGTAAAGAGAACGAATGCGATGATAAGGAAGTTTATAATTGCATTAATTAGTGAACCCCAATCGATATAGAATGAGTTAGCAAGGTCAATCGTGCCGTCTTCAAGGTAGGTGGGGTTACCTAAGAAAGTGTAAACTTCACTCAAACTGCCTTTACCCAAAATAAGCGCTAAAATCCAGTTAATGATAGGTTTTAACACAAAGTTTGAAAGTCCGTTTACAATTGCAGTGAACGCACCGCCGACGATAACGCCGACTGCCATATCCATAACGTTACCACGCGTTATGAACTTTTTAAATTCGCCAAAAAATTTTTTCATAAGTTTTCTCCTTATTAAATATTTTTATATTAAGTTAAACGTTAAAGCGGAAAAGAACAACGTCGCTATCTTTCATAACGTATTCTTTGCCTTCCGAACGTACCTTGCCTTTTTCTTTTGCGGCGTTAAAGCTTCCAAGTTCAACAAGCGTATCGTAATCGACTATTTCCGCACGGATAAATCCTTTTTCAAAATCGGTATGAATTTTGCCTGCCGCTTGCGGAGCTTTGGTGCCGTTTTCAATCGTCCAAGCACGAACTTCCTTTTCGCCTGCGGTAAGGTAACTTATAAGCCCTAAAAGGCGGTAAGAAGTTTTAACAAGCCTATCAAGTCCGCTTTCTTTAAGTCCTAATTCTTCTAAAAACATCTGTGCTTCTTCGGGTTCTAACATAGAAAGTTCTTCTTCGGTTTTAGCACAAATAACCATATATTCGGAATTTTCACTTTTAGCAAACTCAATAACCTTTTGAACAAAGGGGAGAGTATTTTCGTCTTTACCCACATCTTTTTCGCCGATGTTAGCGGTGTAAATAACGGGTTTTTCAGTGATTAAGAAAAGCGACTTTAAGTATTCCTTTTCATCTTCTGAAACAGGCAAAGTTCTTGCAGGCTTTAAGTCTTCAAGGTGTTTATAAAGTCTTTCTAGAAACTCTGCTTCAATCTTATATTTTTTATCGCCCGTCTTAGTCATACTAATTGCTTTATCAAGGCGTTTTTTTACGCTTTCGGTATCAGCAAAAATAAGTTCTAGATTAATGGTTTCAATATCACGCAAGGGGTCAACGTTGCTATCGACGTGCGTAACGTTTTCATCGTCAAAACAGCGTACAACGTGCACGATTGCATCAGTTTCACGAATATTTGCAAGGAACTTGTTGCCAAGCCCTTCGCCTTTGCTTGCACCCTTAACTAATCCAGCGATATCTACGAATTCAACTACTGCTGGGGTGATTTTTTTGGTGTTATAAAGTTTAGCAAGCACGTCAAGTCTTTCATCAGGAACAGCAACGATACCCACGTTTGGTTCAATGGTGCAGAACGGATAGTTTGCGCATTCCGCCCCAGCGTGAGTAATTGCGTTAAAAAGGGTTGATTTGCCTACGTTTGGAAGTCCTACTACGCCTAATTTCATTTTGTTACTCCGAAAAATACTTTATCAATGACACAATTATATCGCAAATTGAATAAAATTACAAGTTTTTAACTTGCTTTTTTAATAAAATATATGTTATTATATTTAAGTATTACGGAGAGAATATGGATTACAAACAGATTATAGCACAAAAATTAAATATTGAAGGCGTAACGCCACAAGAACTTTATTCGTTTATAGAAGTACCGCCAAATACCGATATGGGTGATTTTGCATTGCCTTGCTTTAAACTTAGCAAGATTATGCGCCGTCCACCCATCGTTATCGCCGAAACACTTGCGTCTAACTTTGTTCCTGACGAAAATATTTTAAGCTGTTCGGCAGTAAACGGATACTTAAACTTTAAAATCAATCGTTCGGGCTTTGCTGATAAACTTTTAGCTGAAATTTTATCTAGTGGGGAAAGTTACGGTTCGGATAATATAGGCGCAGGCAAAACAGTTTGCATAGACTATTCGTCAATCAACATTGCTAAGCCTTTCCACATAGGGCATTTAAGTACAACTGTTATTGGTAGCGCACTTTGTAAAATTTATAGATTTTTAGGCTATAAGGTAGTGGGTATAAACCACCTTGGCGACTATGGCACTCAGTTTGGAAAACTTATCGTTGCGTTTAAAAAATGGAGTAGTTTTGAAGCTGTTGAAGAAGGCAGACTAAAAGAACTTACTAGAATTTACGTTAAGTATCACGACGAAGCAAAACTTCATCCCGAAATGGATGACGAAGCAAGGCATTATTTTAAGCTTATCGAAGACGGCGATAAAGAAGCAGGCGAACTTTTTGAACTGTTCAAAAAGATTACTCTTGAAGAAGTCGATAAGATTTATAAACTACTTAACGTTGAGTTTGATAGTTACGCTGGCGAAAGTTTTTATAACGATAAAATGGCACCCGTTGTTAGTGAACTTAAAGAAAAGGGACTAATCAAGATTTCTGACGGTGCGTCTATCGTTGACTTAGAAGAATACGGAATGCCACCGTGCTTAATCTTAAAGTCGGACGGCTCTACGCTTTATGCAACCCGTGATATTGCCGCTGCCGTTTATAGAAAAAATACTTACGATTTTGATAAATGTTTATACGTCGTAGCATATCAGCAAAACTTACACTTTAAACAGTTCTTTAAGGTGCTTGAACTTATGGGCAAGGACTGGGCAAAGGATATGGTTCACGTCGCTTACGGTATGGTAAGCTTGGAAAGTGGTTCTATGAGCACACGTCACGGTAAAGTTGTTTTACTTGAAGACGTTATAAGTAAGACTATTGAAAAGGCGTATTCTGTAATCGAACAGAAAAACCCCGACCTAAAAGACAAAGATAAGATTGCAAAGGCAGTCGGTACGGGCGCAGTAATTTTCGGCGCACTTGTGAACAACAAGATTAAAGATATAGTGTTCAGTTACGATAGAGTGCTAAGTTTTGAAGGCGAAACTTGTCCTTACGTTCAGTACACCGTTGCACGTTGCAATAGCGTTCTAAACAAGTGTGGTGAAGGCGGTGCTTATTCGGGAATAGAAATGCACCCGTCTGAGTATGCTGTTATAACCGAACTCGGTAGATTTAAGGACGTAATTAAGTCGGCAGGGGAAAAATACGAACCGTCGTTAGTAACAAGGTTTGCACTTGACCTTGCAACTGCATTTAATAAGTTTTATATTGATTGTAAGATTGCAACCGATGATGAAAACATTAAGAACTTCCGTGTAGCAATAACAAAGGCAGTAAAGATTACGCTTACAAATGCGCTTACACTTCTTGGTATTGAGACTGTTGAACAAATGTAAAGGAGAACTATGAACAAAGCGGTAATATTTGACCTTGACGGTACGCTTATAGATTCATTTCCCGATATAGCCGAACACGTCAACATTACTTTGGAAAAGTTTGGCGAGCCAAAAAAGGATTATGATTTTATCCTTACGTTAACGGGCGACGGGGCAAGGAATCTTATAAGCAGAAGTTTTGACGGTAAGTTTAGCGGTGCTGAACTTGATGAAAGACTTGATTATTATAACCGTATTTACACCGATTCGGGCAGTCCTAAAACAAGGGTGTTCGACGGTGTGGGTGAAATGCTTATAGAACTTAAAAAGCGTGGGTATAAACTTGGAATACTTACCAATAAGCCACAAATGACTACCGACGTTGTTTACGAAAGGCTACTTAGTCAATATGGTTTTGATATAGTGGTAGGTTCAAGACCAGGAATGAAGATTAAACCCGACCCCACAATGCTTTTACAAATGCTAAAAGAAATTGACGTTTTACCTGAAAACTGTTATTTTGTGGGCGACGATAAACCCGATGCTCAGATAGCAATTAACGCAGGGGTGAAAGGCGTTTCTGAACTTTGGGGATATAGAAGCAAAGAATTTCTTGTTGAGGCTGGGGCAAAGGTTTTTGCAAGCACGCCAAAAGAACTTTTACAAATCATTAAATAATTTAACTATGCACGGTAGTTTGAGTTTTCAAGTTACCGTGCCCAACAAATTTTTATCATTTTAATTTTCCGCATTTTTGCGGATTTCACAAACGATTAACTACAAACATTTGCAAGGAGAATAAAATTGCAAAAAATATTTAAAACTGCAATAGTCGGTGGCGGTGCTGCCGGGCTTATTTGCGCTATTGAACTGCTTGACGGCAAAAATGCGCTATCTGGCGAAGACGTGCTTATTTTAGAGCGTGGCGATAGGGTTGGCAAAAAGTTGATTGCAACGGGCAATGGACAGGGCAACCTATCCAATGAAAATTTGGGCGAAGAGTTTTATTATGGCGATAAAGCGTTTATTAAGTCTTTTGTTTCACGCTTAAATGAAATTGACCTAAAAGATTATTTTTATAAGCTTGGAATACCGCTAACTGCTTCAAAAGACGGAAAACTTTATCCGCTTTCCAAACAGGCAAGCGCAGTGCTTGACGTAATAAGGGCGTATCTTGAATATAAAAAGTGCGTAACTTATACGGGAAAAAGGGTAACAAATATTCAAAAAACCGATGACGGTTACGTTATTTTTGTTGATAAAGAAAAGTTTTTTGCTGAAAAGGTAGTAGTTGCAACGGGCGGTTCGGCAGGTAAGCAATTCGGTACGGACGGAACTTCTTATAAATTAATGGAAGCGTTCGGGCATAAAAAGACTGAACTTTATCCGTCGCTTGTTCAGCTTAAAACCGAAACGGAAAAGATTAAGGGTCTTAAAGGCTTAAAAGAAGTGGCAAGAGTAACTGCGTTCGTTGGAAGAAAGCCTATCAAGAGTGCAACGGGCGACGTGTTGTTTACTGAATACGGTGTTTCGGGAAATGCAATCTTTCAAATATCTGCGTGCATTGCAGGCTTAAAAGACGCATACCTTATAATAGAATTTTTACCCGATTTAACTTACTCAGAAACCGAAGACGTTCTTGAACAAAGGAAAGCAAAAAAATTTATTAAAGACGAAGACTTGCTTTGTGGAATTTTAAACAAGCGTGTAGGGCAAGCGGTGCTAAAAGCAAGTAAGAGCAAGGAAGTTGTAGACGTTGCTTATACCATTAAAAACTTCAAGTTAAAGGTTACGGGTTCACTTGACTTTAACTATGCGCAAGTTACAAGGGGTGGAATTGCTACCGATAAGGTCAATCCTAACACAATGGAAAGTGAGCTTAGCAGTGGACTATATATTGTCGGCGAAGCACTTGACGTGGACGGCGATTGTGGTGGATACAATCTTACTTTTGCGTTTGTATCGGGTATAATCGCAGCACGTTCGATAAAAGGAATTTACAAATAAACAAGGGGATATATTATGCCAAAATTTATAAAGTTTACAAAAGAAATGTTAGAAGAATTGCATTTAAGCGTAGTTCGTGAACTTGGTCGCCAAATAGGTGTTAAAGCACCGGCAGGCAAAAAGAAAGATGCGCTTATAAGGGATATACTTGCTATACAGAGCGGTGCTATCGCACCCGTTCCGCCGACAAAAGTTGGTGCGCCCACTAAAATGGACGTTGACGTATCTAGATTTTTTATGCGCTTAGATACGCCTTACGACGATATAAGCGGTTCAAACGTGAGTTATTTTAAAGATAGTGCAAGCGAAGAAGTTGAAGCCGAACAAAGCAACGAATATACTGTTGAGGGCATTTTAGAACAGTCTTCGTCAAGCTATGGATTTTTAAGGACTAACAACTATGAAAATTCACGAGATGACGTTTACGTTTCGGCAGTAAACATTAAAAAATACAATTTACGCCGTGGCGATAAAGTTAAAGCTCTTGCGACCCCTGCAAAGTCGGGCGACAGTGCCGCCGCATTAAAAGAAGTTATATCGATAAACGACCTTGACCCCAAGGTGTTCCTAAAAAGAGCAAAGTTTGATGACCTTGTTCCCTATTATCCTACCGAAAAATTAAAGATAGAAACTGCTGATACTGAAAACGGTATAGCAAGGCGAATTATCGACCTTTTTGCGCCTATCGGTAAAGGGCAAAGGGGCTTAATAGTTGCACCGCCAAAAACGGGCAAAACTACGCTTCTTAAAATGATAGCACAGTCGATTGAACAAAATAATAAGGACGTAAAACTTATAGTATTACTTATTGACGAACGCCCCGAAGAAGTAACCGATATTAAACGCACTATTAAAGGCGAAGTGGTATTCTCTACTTTTGATGAAGCGCCCGAACATCATATAAGGGCGGCGGAACTTGTTATAAACAGAGCAAAAAGGCTTGTAGAAGTCGGTCAAGACGTAGTTATCTTAATGGATTCAATAACAAGACTTACTAGGGCGTATAATAGCGTTATAGAAAGTTCGGGTAAAACCTTGTCGGGTGGACTAGACCCCGTTGCAATGCAAGGACCAAAGCGCTTTTTCGGTGCTGCACGAAATATTGAAAAAGGTGGCAGTTTAACTATACTTTCAACTGCGCTAATTGATACTGGTAGCCGTATGGACGACGTTATTTATGAAGAGTTTAAGGGTACGGGCAATATGGAAATTCATCTTTCGAGAGAACTTTCTGAAAGAAGAATATTCCCAGCTATTGACCTTTATAAATCGGGTACAAGAAAAGAAGAACTTTTGCTTAGCGAAAAGGAACTTAAAGCAGTTTATAAACTGCGTAAAATTTTATCCGAACGTGACGACGCAACCGATAGCCTAATAGAAATGATGAAAAAGACCAAAGACAACAACGACCTAATGGAAAAAATTGACGCTTGGATAAAGCTTTACAGCAAATAGTATGAAATCACAAAGAAACAAAACCATAGATTTTGACGTTAAGCAGGGTGAAAAATACGTTATGCGTTGCATTAGGGCGCAAGACTTAAACGGTGGGGAAAAAAACTGCACCGTGCTTGGCGACGTGTTTACGGCACTTGATAAAATTGAGAATAAATCGGTCGACCTTTTAATTGTTGACCCACCCTATAACCTTGATAAAAACTTTCACGGCAGTTCATTTAAAAAGCGTGGATATGAAGAATACGCACGCTACACTGAACAGTGGATTGAAGCGGTTAAGCCAAAACTAAAAGATACGGCAAGCCTTTACGTTTGTTGCGATTGGGAAAGTGCGTTAGTTATAGGCGGTATAATGGATAAGCACTTTGTTTTGCGAAACAGAATAACTTGGCAACGTGAAAAGGGTAGGGGTGCTAAATCCAACTGGAAAAATTCAATGGAAGATATATTTTTTGCAACCGTAAGTGATAATTACGTCTTTAACCTTGATGCCGTTAAGCAAAGAAAGAAAGTTATTGCACCTTATAAAGTGGACGGCAAACCAAAGGATTGGGAACAAACCAAAGACGGAAATTACCGTATGACTTGTCCGTCAAACTTTTGGGACGACATAGCCGTGCCTTACTGGTCAATGGCGGAAAATACCGCTCACCCAACGCAAAAGCCTGAAAAACTTATTGCAAAACTTATACTTGCAAGTTCAAATGAAAACGACCTTGTGCTTGACCCGTTTGCAGGTAGTGGAACTACGGGCGTGGTTGCTAAAAAACTAAAAAGAAACTATATCAACGTAGAACAAAACCCACTTTACTGCGCTTGGGGGGAATATAGGTTAGAGCAAGCGGAAATTAACCCCGAAATCCAAGGCTACTCTGACGGAGTTTTTTGGGAAAGAAACAGCAAACCGAATAAGTAAAAAGTAAAAAGAACAAAATATGTGCGTAATAATATGCGCACATATTTGGTTTTAAATTCCAAAAAACAAGTAAAAAATCAAAATTTTGCGTTTAGAACTTGAAAAAAAACACAAGATATAGTATACTGTATAAGTAGAAATTTTTAAACCGCATAAATTTACGGAGAAAATGTAATGGCAAAAACAAGTTATAAGGCAGAGGATATAAAGATTCTTGAAGGGCTTGACGCAGTAAGAATGCGCCCTGGTATGTACATCGGTACAACGGGGATAAAAGGTCTTCACCATATTCTTTGGGAAATAGTTGATAACGCTGTTGACGAAGCGGCAAACGGATACGCAAATAAGATTGAAGTTAAACTTTATAAAGACGGCAGTGCTTCGGTTGAAGATAACGGGCGTGGTATACCTACCGACATACACTCAAAAGCGGGTGTTTCGGGGGTAGAAGTCGTATTTACTCAACTGCACGCAGGCGGAAAGTTTAATGCGGAAAACTATTCGTATTCAGGCGGACTTCACGGCGTAGGTGCATCGGTAACTAACGCACTTTCAGAGTGGCTTAAAGTTGAAGTTTATAAAGACACCGTTTATCAAATGGAATTTTCAAGTTATCTTGACGAAAAGACGGGAAAAGTTAAGTCGGGTATTCCAAAAGCACCGCTTAAAAACACTAAAATAAAGACCAAGAAGAAAGGTTCGTTCATTCACTTTATGCCCGATAAACGTGTGTTTGAAACTACCGTTTTTTCGGTTGAAACAATACTTAAAAAATTAAAGGAACTTGCATTTTTAAATAAGGGACTTGAAATTAAATTTTACGATGAGAACACTGATTTTAGCCGTACTTATAAGTATGACGGCGGTATCGTCGATTTTGTTAAATACTTAAACGAAGGTAGGACTACGCTTTACGGCGAACCTTTATACGTTTCGGCGACAAAGGATAATATTTACGTTGAACTTGCCATTCAGCATACCGACGCATATACCGACAGCGTTTATTCTTACGTCAACAATATTCCAACAGGTGAAGGTGGAACGCACGAAACGGGTTTCCGTTCAGGACTTACACGTTCGCTAAACGATTACGCAAGGGAAAGGAATATATTAAAGGACAAAGACGACAATCTTTTGGGCGATGACTTTAAAGAAGGTCTTACCGCAATAATTTCAATAAAGATGCAAAACGTTCAGTTTGAAGGGCAAACCAAAACAAAATTAGGTAACCCCGAAGCACGCCCTGCCGTTGAGTACGTTACGGTAAACGAACTATCAAACTTAATGAAAAACAAAAAACTTGGCAAAGTTTTTGATACTATAATAAATAAGGCATTGGGCGCTGCAAAGGTAAGGCTTGCCGCTAAAAAGGCAAAGGAAATTGCAAGGGCTTCAAAGAGCATTGAAACGCAAAACTTAGTCGGTAAACTTGCCGCTTGTTCAGGTAGAAAACCCGAACTAAACGAACTGTTTATAGTCGAAGGCGATTCTGCTGGCGGTAGCGCAAAACAAGCAAGAGTGCGTCAATATCAAGCAATTTTACCACTTCGTGGTAAACCACTTAACGTAGAAAAGACAAAACTTGACCAAATTCTTCAAAACGAAGAAATAAGAACTATCATATCGGCGCTTGG
>JAZNFN010000099.1:0-3028 GCA_045576035.1 Christensenellaceae bacterium | reverse complement strand
ATATCTTCTATCCCCTTAATATCGCCAGGGAGCATGCCGAGCGCTTGCATTTTTTTGCGATAAAACTCTACGTTATGATAAACGTAATCAACTAGTTTTACAAGCCTTTTACTCTGCAACGCTGTAAGTTCATCTCTACTCATACATTCTTTGGTTTCATTCCAAATCATCTTGTTTCCCTCGCTTTAATATTTATAACCTTCAATAAAGGCTTTTTCATTTATTTCAATAGTTTTGGGCGGAACGGTACTTTTTACAACATCAAGCCATTCTTCCTTAGTAAAACCTATGTGCTTTGCAGACAAGCCAAGAACAACTGAGTTTAACACCTTAGAGTTACCTAATTCTTTTGCAACAGCACCGCCGTCAATAGTGTAAACGGTATGCTCCTTTTTCAAATTTTCAATAATGTTTTCGGGATATTCGCTAGCACCGATAACAACGGTCATAGGGTCAATTCTACAATCGTTTACAATAATTACACCATCTTTTTTAAGGAAATGAGCATATCTAAGCGCTTCTAAACGTTCAAAAGAAATTAAAATATCAGCCGAACCTTCTTCAACGACGGGTTCACTAACGTTAGCGCCAAAACGAACGAACGTCACTACGCTTCCACCACGCTGTGCCATACCATGCACTTCGGAAAGTTTCACGTCGTAACCTGCTTTAAGTGCAGTTTTTCCTATAATTCTACTTGTTAAAAGTGTTCCTTGTCCACCTACACCAACAACCATAATATTCATATCTTTCATACTATTTTTCCACCTTGCTTATCGCACCGAATTTACAATAACTTTTACACAAACCACAACCGTTACACATGGTTTCATCAATCTTAACAGTACCGTCTGCTTGTTTTGTTATTGCAGGACAACCTATTTTTAAGCACATTCCGCATTTTTTACATTTTTCAGCATCGCACACGCACTTATATGGAAATTTTTGTCCTTTAAGTAACGCACAAGGCGCTTTTGCTATAATGACGGTCAACGTATCACCGTTGACAGACTGCTTTATAACTTTTTCAAGTTCAACTATATCAAAAGCATCAACCGTTACTACGTTTGGAACACCGATTGCTCTGCACAACTCTGCAAGGTCAATAGCGTTTGTTGGTTCACCTTTAAGCGTTTTACCTGTCGCAGCGTGTTCTTGATGTCCAGTCATCCCCGTAGTTCTATTATCGAGAATCATAACGGTACCGGTAGCCTTGTTGTATACCATATTTATCAAAGAATTTACGCCCGTATGTAAAAACGTAGAGTCTCCGATTACAGCAACCCAATTTTTAAGGAACTCTTTACCCTTTGCCTTTTCAATACCGTGAAGCGAAGAAATACTTGCACCCATACAAAGAGTGATATCTATAACACCAAGTGGAGCAACTGCACCGAGCGTATAACAACCTATATCGCCCGCAGCGTGTATTTTAAGTTTGTTTAGCACAGAGAATACGCTTCTATGCGGACAACCCGGACAAAGAATTGGTGGACGGTTGGGAACTTCTTTTTTTGTAAACACAGCGTCTTCCGTGCCATAAATTACTTTTTTAAGCATATTAGCACTATATTCGCCTTGTTTCGTAAACAATTCCTTACCTTTAACGTTATAACCCCAAGACTGAATTTGTTCTTGGATTACAGGTTCAAGTTCTTCAAAGACGTACACCGTTTCTACTTGTGAAATAAATTCTTCAATGAGTTTTTTTGGTAGCGGATTTACAAGTCCTAATTTAAGTACGCTTGCCTCAGGACATACTTCTTTAACATACTGATAAGGTATACCAGACGTGATAAAGCCGATTTTTTTATCCTTAATTTCCATTTTATTTACAGGGAAATCACAACCGTCAACAGCAAGTTTTTCATCACGAGCTTCAACAACAACGTGTCTACCGATTGCCGACGCTGGCATCATAACGTACTTTCTAACGTTTCTTTCGTAAGCTTTATCTTCAACGATTGCCCTATCATAAAATTCAACAACGCTCTGCGAGTGCGAGAGTTTTGTAGTCGTTCTTAAAATTACGGGCGTATCGTACTTTTCACTTAACTCATAAGCAAATTTGATAAACTCTTTTGCTTCCATACTGTCAGACGGTTCTAAAACGGGAACGTGTGCAGAACGTGCAATCATTCTAGTATCTTGTTCGTTTTGCGAACTTGCAAGTCCCGGGTCGTCAGCAACAACGATAACAGCACCACCATTTACACCTGTGTATGAAAAAGTATAAAGTGGGTCACTAGCTACGTTAAGACCAACGTGTTTCATACAAGCAAGGCTTCTCACCCCTGCGAACGAAGCGCCGAATGCAACTTCCAAAGCAACCTTTTCATTTGGTGCCCATTCGGTATAAACTTCTTGATACTTTGCTAAATTTTCACTAATTTCGGTACTAGGTGTACCAGGATAAGCACTTGAAACTTTTACGCCAGCCTCATAAGCACCACGAGCAATGGCTTCGTTTCCTAACATAATAATCTTCTCTTTCATTTTAACCTCTTAAATCTTTTATTCGTTTTGCTTTGCCTTCAAAACGTTGCAACGTGTTTGGAGATTCAAGTTTTACCTTTGCATCTAAACCAAGCATGATTTTTAATTTATTTCTTATTTTTTCAGATAAACTTTGCAAGACCCCATACGAGTCTGTCGAACTTGCTAGTTCAACACGTATTTCAAGTTTATCGGTATAGCCTTCCCTTGTAACGATAATTTCATAGTGCGGACCAAGTTCGTCAAAACTTAAAATAACTTCTTCAATTTGGCTTGGGAAAACGTTTACGCCACGGATTTTGAGCATATCGTCGCTTCTTCCCGACAAATTTTCCATACGACAAAACGTTCTACCGCATTTGCAAGGTTCGTAAATAAGCCTTGTAATGTCTTTCGTTCTATACCTTATGAGCGGTAATCCTTCTTTTTTGATACAAGTGATTACAAGTTCACCCTTTTCACCGGCAGGAAGTACTTCGCCCGTTTCGGGATTGATAATTTCTGGAATAAAATAGTCTTCGTTAATGTGCAT
>JAZNFN010000098.1:0-7555 GCA_045576035.1 Christensenellaceae bacterium | reverse complement strand
CCTCTGCTTGTAAGGCAGATGCTCTCCCAGCTGAGCTATGCTCCCATGTCTCTTGCCATTGCTGATATAATATACCAAATTTAGAATTAAAATGCAAGCAAAATAACGGGGTATTTTAAAATTTTTTTATTTTTTTTAAATTGTATTTTTTTTATAGATAAAATCAAGTGATTTTGTAATTAAAACCAATTAAAATTATCAAATTATTAAATTTACTTGACCAAAAAAAGTTAATATTTTATAATAACTATAATGTTTATCATTCATATATATGTGAAGGAGTATTAAATGGTTACAATAGGAATTGATATAGGTGGAATGAGTGTTAAAATAGGACTTGTAAGTGAAGATGGAAATATTATTGACCAGTTGCGTGTTAAAACAGGTAAAACCGCAGACATTGTTGTTTTAGACATGGTTAAAGTTATTAACAAATTGTTAAAAAAGAATAACGTTGATATATCTAGTGTTAAAGGGATAGGAATAGGCTGTCCTGGTGCAGTAACTAGTGAAACAGGGGTAGTGGATTTTTTGCCTAATTTAGGCTGGGACAACGTTCCGCTTGCTGATATGCTTAAAAAACAATTAGGACTTAACGTGAAAATTTCTAACGATGCAAACGTGGCTGCGCTTGCTGAGGCTAAGTATGGCTGTGCAAAGAATTATAATACTTCTATAATGTTTACACTTGGCACAGGTGTTGGTGGTGGTATTATTATCGATAAAAAGTTATTTGAGGGTGGATTTTCAAGGGGTTCTGAGCTTGGACACGTTACACTTTTTTTAGATGGAGAACCATGTACCTGTGGCCGTCGTGGTTGTGTAGAATGTTACACTTCGGCAACAGCACTTATTAAACAGACCAAAACAGCGATGCTTGCTAACAAAGAAAGTGATATGTGGGATTATGTTGGTGGTGATATAGATATGGTTGATGGAAGAACTGCGTTTGAATGTTCAAAAACTGGCGATAAAACGGCAAATATGGTTGTAGATAATTACGTTTATTACCTTGCTGAAAGTATACTTAACACATTTAATATTTTCCGCCCAGATGCGTTTATTATCGGTGGTGGAATAAGTGGTCAAGGCGATTATTTGGTAAACAAACTTAAAGCTTATTGTGAAAGGTTTGATTATGGATATAAAAGAGCGCCAAGGACTGAGATATTGATTGCTTCTCTTGGCAATGATGCGGGGATAATAGGAGCGGCTGCACTTTTTGATTAACAGTAACAAATAAATTTTGCCTACAATCGTAGGCATTTTTTATTTTCAAAACGTATATTTGCTATAATTTTACAATATATATAGATTAAAGTTATAAACATTTTTTTGTAAAAAAAAGTCGAATTGTGGATAAGTGGCGTATTTTCAACAAAGTTATCCACATAAAAAGGTGCTATGTATATTTTAAGAAAGAAAAATCTTATTATAATTTCCGTTTTGATTGTAACTGCATTAACTTTTTTATTGTGTTTTGGTGCGCTTGCTGCAAATCCTACTGACGACACGCTTGCAAATAAAATCAAAATAGTTTTAGATGCAGGACACGGTGGGGTTGACGGTGGTGTTTTGGGTATTAACACGGGGGTGAAGGAAAGTGAGCTTAATCTTAAAGTAGTAAAAAAGCTTGAAGGATATTTGTTGAGTGCGGGAATGAACGTTGTTTTAACAAGAAGCACTGATGCTGGGCTTTACGGGATTGCGACTACAAATTTAAAGCGCAAAGATATGGAGAAAAGAAAAGAAATAATAAATAAAGCTAATCCTGACTTAGTTATTAGCGTACATATGAATAAGTACAGCGTTTCGACACGAAGAGGTGCACAAGTATTTTATAAAGATGGTAGTGAAGGTGGTAAAGTTCTTGCTAAAAGCGTGCAGGAAAGTTTTAATGCTATGAGTGAGGCTTCAAGAAAGTGTTCGGCGCTAACGGGAGATTATTATATTCTAAATTGCAGCGAATATCCATCAATAATTGCAGAGTGTGGTTTTTTGTCAAATCCCGAAGATGAAACGCTGCTTGTTAGCGATGAGTATCAAGATAGTATTGCCTATGCAATCTTTAAGGGAGTTATCGGATATTTAGCACAATCATCGTTTTCATTTTGTTGTTAAACATTTATTTTAGTCCGAATAAAATATTCGGGCTTTTTTATTGTGTTTTTAATTAATTTGTTGTATAATTATTATGAGTAAATATCGGAGTGATTTTTAGTGTTTAAATTGGGCGAAATAATGGATAAACAAAAAGCAAATAACGTTAGTCCAGTTGTACTTGCTTTTGTGGGTGATGCTGTATATTCGCTTTTTGTGCGTGAACGTTTAACTTTTGAAAATGACGGTAAGTCTGGCACTCTTAATAAACTTGCAACAGAGCAGGTAAAAGCTACGGCACAAGCGGAGTTTGTTAAGGATATATTGCAGTTATTATCGGACGAAGAATTGTCAGTTTTTAAGCGTGCAAGAAATGCGAAAAAATCAACAAAAGCAAAACATGCTTCGGTTGCCGAATATAATATGTCAACTGGCTTTGAAGCCGTGCTTGGTTATTTATACTTGATTGGTGATAACGATAGATTAAACTTTTTATTAAATAAAGGAAAGTAAAATGAAGATTGAAGGCAGAAATTCTATTTACGAATTACTAAAAACAGACAAAGAGATTGATAAAATTTTAGTTCAAAAAGACTTAAAAGATGATGCAAGTAAAAGACTTATTAACGTTATACGTTCGCATAAGATAAAATTGCAACCCGTTGATAAATACGTAATTGAAAAGGAAAGTGAAAGTAAGCGTCACCAAGGATTTATTGCATACGTTTCAGACTATAAGTATTTTGATATAGAAGATATACTAAACGACTGCGACCAAGAAAATTCACTTATTGTCGTTTTGAATGAGATTTTAGACCCACACAACCTTGGAAGCATTATTAGGGTATGTGAATGTGCTGGTGCGCAAGGTATTATTATCGGTAAAGATAGAAGTGCGTCGGTTAGCGATACAGTTATGCGCATATCAGCAGGGGCGTTAAACCACGTTAAAGTTGCAAAGGTTACAAACATAAATACAGCTATTGACACTCTTAAAGATAACGGATTTTGGGTGTATGGGGCAGAAGTTGGCGGTGGCAATATTTATAAATCAAACCTTACAGGCAAGATATGCCTTGTTATCGGTGGTGAAGACAGTGGGGTTAAACGCCTTACTAAAGAAAAATGTGACGGAATAATATCTATTCCTATGTATGGAAAGGTTAATTCACTAAATGCTTCGGTTGCGTGCGGAATTGCTGTTTTTGAAGTTTTAAGACAGCGTGAACAAAAAAATTAAAGGTAAGATTTAAGTGCATTTATTATCTGATGAAGAACTTGTTGTAAAGGCGCAACAAAACGATGCGACTGCAATCGAAGAACTGCTTAAAAGATATAAATACGTCGTGTCTGCGGTTGCGCACTCATATTTTTTGACAAGTGGTGACAAGGAAGATTTGTTGCAAGAAGGAATGTGTGCAGTATTCAAGGCAATTACAACCTATAATGGCAAAGCAAATCTTAAAAGTTACGTTTATACTTGTGTAAAAAATAGGATTATAACAATAATTAAAAATTCAAACGCAAATAAAAATAAGCCGTTATATAATTATATATCGCTATCGAATAGCATAGATGCGGATATAGATAAGTCGGGTATAATTGTAGATAGTGGTTACGGACCAGAAGAAACTTATATTAACGAAGAAGCGGCGTATGAGTTTTCACAAAAAATTAAACGTGCTCTCAGTGAATATGAGTATAGTATTTTAAGTTATTTTCTAAAAGGTTATTCTCAAAAAGACATTAGCGAAAAGCTTATGAAGAATGAAAAGTCGATAGATAATGCTTTGCAAAGAATAAAAAAGAAGATTTTAGGTATAGTAAACAATAATAATTGATAAAGGTGTAAAATGGCATATCTTGCATTATACAGAAAATATCGCCCAACGACGTTTGAAAATTTAGTCGGGCAAGAACATATAGTTAAAACGCTTGTCAACCAAATACAAAGCGATAGGCTTGGGCATGCTTATCTATTTACAGGAACTCGTGGTACAGGTAAAACTTCGGCTGCAAAAATATTTGCAAAAGCGATAAATTGTTTAAGTCCTATTAACGGTTCGCCTTGTGGTAAATGTGAAGCGTGTAAAGCATTGTCAGACCCTTCTAATATAGACGTTATTGAGATTGACGCAGCGTCAAATAACGGTGTCAACGAAATAAGGGATTTAAGGGAAAAGGTTCAATATCCGCCTGTTTCTTGTAAATTTAAAGTATATATCGTCGATGAAGTTCATATGCTTACGGGTGCGGCATTTAACGCACTGTTAAAAACGCTTGAAGAACCACCTAAACACGCAGTATTTATTTTAGCAACAACCGAAGTGCATAAGATTCCTGCAACTATACTTTCACGTTGTATGCGCTTTGATTTTAGGCTAATTCCAAACGAAAAGATTGCAACTCTCATTTCTAATATTTATGACGAACAAGGAAAGCCTTATGAAAAAGAAGCCGTTTACGCAATAGCAAAAGCTGGTGAAGGGAGCATTAGAGATGCGCTTTCAGTTGCGGATATTGCCTTGTCTTATAATAACGGTAAACTAACCTACAACGATGTTATGGAGGTTTTAGGCTCTACTAACAACGACCTTTTAATTAAGTTTATTACAGCTGTTTTAAGTGGTGATTCCGGCAGTATTTTAACTATTATAGATAATCTCTGCGCACTTGGAAAGAGTATGGGCGTTTTAACCAAGGACGTTACCGCTATGCTTAGGGATTTATTGGTGGTTAAAACTTGTTCAAACGCTAATGAAATCTTAACGCTTCCGCAAGATAAATTTAATCAATTATTGAGTATAACTGATGGTGTAAGTGAAGAAAGGTTATTACGTTCTTTGCAAGTTTTTGCTGATGCTGAAACCGCTCTTAAATATTCAAATCATCCCCGTGTTGTCTTTGAGTGTGCTGCGGTAAAAGCTTCAAAACCTGACGCTGATTATAACATTGAAGCATTGCTTTCACGAATAAGTGATTTAGAATTAAAAGTAAAGCAAGGTGTACAAATAAAAACGCAAGAAGTTAAAATAAGCGACCAAGTAAAAAATGACGATACGGAAGAAGTTCCTATAAAGCAAGAAATAGAACAAAATAAAGATAAAAGAATTTCTATCCAAAGTATTTCGGTTGATGAATTAAAGGGTAAATTATTGCTTAATTTACGCAAAATAGGTAGCGAAATGCTTTGGAATATTATGCAAAAAGTTGACGTTGAAGTTTTAGGTAACGTTTTGGTTATTACTTGTTCAACTTCTAGCGACCAAGATTTGTTAGATAGGTCGCCAAGCAGAAGTAGGATTGAGGAAGCGTTAGATGAATTTTTACCATTTGAACTTCAAATTAAACTTTCGGCAAAAGAAAAGTCGCTTGATGCAGTTGACGAAGCGACCGAAAGAGTTAAAAAAATATTCGGTGACGATATAGTCATCATTAAATAAAAGGAGATTAAAATTATGGCTTACAGAGGTGGATTCGGTGGTTTTGGCGGTGGTAATCAAATGCAAAACCTTATGAAACAAGCTCAAAAAATGCAAGAGGAAATGCAAAAGGCGCAAGCAGAACTTGAAGAAACAGAGGTTGAAGGAACTTCGGGCAGTGGACTTATTAAGGTTACTATGACTGCTAAAAAAGTGGTTACGGGCATCACGATTGACCCTAACGCCGTTGATTTAGACGACCTTACGATGCTTGAAGATTTGCTTATAGCCGCAATGAATGACGGATATGATAAAGCTGATGAAGTATATGAAGAAAAAATGGGCAGATTTGGAGGCTTAGGCTTGTAATAATGAAAGTTTATATAGAGCCTATCGGTAGACTTATAAACGAATTTTCTAAACTTCCTGGCGTGGGTGCAAAGACTGCTCAACGTTTTGCATACAAAGTTGTCAATATGAGTTATGACGAGGCAAAGGCATTTGCCGAAGCGATAATCAACGTGAAAAATAACGTTCATTACTGTTCTATTTGTGGCAACTTTTCCGAAGGGGATATCTGCGATGTGTGTAAAACTCGTTCATCAGATACTATTTGTGTTGTCAAAGAACCAAAAGACGTTATTGCTATTGAAAAACTTAACGAATTTAACGGTGTATATCACGTTTTGCACGGCACTATTTCTCCACTTGACGGAGTGGGCCCTAACGATATAAATATCAAAGGCTTGCTTTCACGCATTTCTAAGGGTGTCGTTACGGAAGTAATAATGGCGACAAACCCCGACGTTGAGGGTGAGGCTACGGCAATGTATATTTCAAACTTACTTAAACCACTTGGTATCAAAGTTACACGCTTAGCGCACGGAATACCTATCGGAACCGATTTAGAATATGCTGATGAAGTTAGCCTTGCAAGAGCATTTGTTGACCGTAAAACATTGTAATATAAATAGGTAGGAATAATATGAACGTTTCTGTTTTAGGTTGTGGTAGATGGGGGTCTTTTATCGGTTGGTATCTTGCTGGTAACTGTCATAAAGTTATTCAGTGGGGAACTGAGGGCAATCACAGTTTTGACGTTTTGAAAAATACAGGTAGAAACGAATACATTGAACTTGATAAAAGGATAGAATTAACGGCCGACCTAGAAAAAGCTATAAATAATAGCGAAATAATTATAATTTCAATCAGCGCACAAGCCCTACGTTCTTTTATGGAGCGTGTGGTAAAATACGACGTTAAAGATAAAAAATTCGTCTTGTGTATGAAAGGGATTGAAGTTGAAAGTGGTAAAAGATTATCTGAGGTTGTCGTTGAAAGTGGAATAGACAAAAACAACGTTGCCGTATGGGTTGGTCCTGGGCATATCCAAGCCTTTACACAAGGCTATCCCAACTGTATGGTTATTGATGCGTATAATAAAGATTTAGTTAAGTATTTAGCAGATAATTTCCGTGGAAATTTAATTAGATTTTATTATGGTGACGATATAATAGGTAGTGAGATAGGTGCTGCTGCAAAAAACGTTATGGGTATTGCAGCGGGAATGCTTGACGGTGGTGGGTACACAACGCTTAAAGGACCACTTATGGCAAGGGGTGCAAGGGAAGTTGCAAGACTTATTAAAGCTATGGGTGGAAACGAACTTTCAGCATACGGATTATGTCATTTAGGTGACTATGAAACGACATTGTTTTCAGAGTATTCAAATAACCGTAACTTCGGGGAAAAGTACGTTAAAGGTGTACCTTTCAAAAAACTTGCCGAAGGGGTAAGTACTGCTAAGGCAATGAAACTACTTGGCGAAAAGTACGAAGTCGACCTGCCTATAACAAATGCAGTTTACTCTATTATTTATGAAAATAAAGAACCTATCAAAGTATTCTTGAATTTGTTTTCTAGGAGTACAAGAAAAGAATTTTAATTAATATAATAAAAAGTGCTGTACGTTTACCGCTCTTCCCATAGGGATTTATATTAAAATCGTTATTGCCAAAGCGTTGTTTAATATA
>JAZNFN010000097.1:0-3036 GCA_045576035.1 Christensenellaceae bacterium | reverse complement strand
AAATCTTTTACCCCTGTGGGATGCCCCACTGTGGTCTTATGCGGTATTAGCAGTCGTTTCCAACTGTTGTTCCCCAGATATAGGCAGGTTGCTCACGCGTTACTCACCCGTCCGCCGCTAAGTTAAAGGAGCAAGCCCCTTCAACTCCGCTCGACTTGCATGTATTAAGCACACCGCCAGCGTTCGTCCTGAGCCAGAATCAAACTCTTAAGTTTAATTATTTAAAGCCAAGTCCGAAGACTCAACTGCTCTAACGAGTTTCGCTTGTTTAGCGTTTGTTGTTTGTCATATAATGACTGTTTTCAAGTACATATTTCATACTCAAAAGATTTTGACAGAAACTTTCAAAATAACTATTATTTCGTCATATTTCCTTCTATTCAATTTTTAAGCAACTCCCGTCAACATCGGTTGACGTTTGCCGTCGTACGAGCGACAGCCTACATATAATAACACAAGCGATTTTTTAAGTCAAGCATTTTTTCAAGGTTTTTTGAAAATTTTTTAATTTTTTTCAAACTTTTTTGTCAGACCCAAAATATTGTGTTTTAACGTCTTACGACCACCATATTTTGTAAAAACCTTTTCGCTTAAATCGCAAGATTAAAACTAACGATTTAGCTTGTGTATTTAAGCGCCCTCCGTAAGAGAGCATTACCGATTATATAGTAAAACGAATTATTTGTCAAACGTTTTTTCGATGTTTTTTAAAATTTTTCAAAAAAGTTTAAAACAAGTTGTTTTTTGATGATTTTAGTGATTTTTAGCCTAAAAACACGCATTTTTAACAAAATACAACATATTGTGGTAATACAATTTTAAAAAACACAACGCCCCTACGCGCGCGCACGCGTAACATTATTATATAATATATATGGGCAGAAAAAAACGCACCGCAAATGCCTTTGTGCATATACGGTGCGTTAAGCCGACCTTAAACTTTAAAATCTTAATACCAACGAAAAGAATACCATTGCAAGAGCAAACAGAATTAGCATTGTTGCAATGAAAAACCCTATACCGATTAAAATCTTATTTATTGGCTTATTAACTTTTTTCATTACGAACAGCGACAAAAATAACATTACACCAGCAACACCACCACCTATTGCTCCACCGACGGTTGGGAATATCATAACAAGCGCTTCTACACTCCCCCACATTATTGCAATAATCGCCGATAAAACGGCAATAGTAATTTCATACCATTTTGACGCACCTTCTATAACAAACTCTTGATTATCTACCATTAGTTTTTGTCCCGTAAGAAAATTCCCCTTAACTGAAACAAAAACGGTTTTATTATCTTTTGAAAAAGTATAAGCATTGCGCCCAACCTTAGGACACTCTGCACCGTCTATAAAAATTTTCTTTTTGCCCGTCCACACGTTTTCATTGTAAGTAATTTGCCCATACTGAGTATTAAATGTTTTTCCCATAATGCCTCCTAAAATTGTTTATATTATAATAATAACACCGATTGAGTTAATTGTCAATATCTATTTTTACAATATTTAGCACTACAAATTAAATTATAAATATAAAACTACTTGATAAAAAACCTTGTGTGTGATATACTAATTACTGCCAAACAAATTTAATAATAGTAGATTATATTTTTAGGAAAGGTATAATTTTTTCCTTTTTCAGCACAATATCAGTGGATTAGCTAAAATGCAACCCCAGTAGATATTGTGTTGAAAAATATACTATTTTCTATTAAATTTGTTTGGCGACAATCGGGGTTTGCGTTTTTGTGCGTTGACTTCGGTTGGCGCACTTTTTTATTTTTTTAAGGGTTCAAATGGAAATAACAAAAAAAGAATTGCAAGGCTTACATTTACAGACCTTGCGTGAAGTTGGAAGAAAAGTTGGCGTTAAAGCGCCTGCATCATTAAAAAAGAACGATTTAATAAATGGTATTATTGACGTTGTTAGCGGTAAAGTTCCCCCACATCACGCAAAAAGCGGTAGACCGTGCATTAAGGATAATTTAGAAAACTTACAAACACCTTTGCTTGACTCTTCTAATAAAGATGAGCATTTAAACAGTATTATTAAAAACATTAAGGTTGACAAAGATAAACAAATAAATAATATTATTAAACAATTAAAAACAGTATTAAAAGATTTATTAGAGTTGTTAGAGTTGATAAATTAAGGCGTAGCTTAATTGCCGTGTCTCATAGGGATTTTTAGAAATCAAAAAAGGGTAGCAAAATTTTGCTACACATTATTTTTTGTATAGTAAACCTCCTGCTATGCGGGTGGTTTACTATACAAGTAAAAAACTCGACTTATGAAAAGTCGAGTTTTAATTATTTTTTCTCTTTTAACGTTTTACACGAAGAAATTAGCATTTTTCTTATAACACCACAATCGTTATTAAGTTTTTTGTATTGAGTTTCTTCTAAATATCCTGTTTCAAAAAGCAATTCTAACCAATATTCACTTTCAAAGCACTCTTTTAATGCTATTTCAAGTTTTGAAATAAAGTCAGCTGTTCCTTGTGCATATTGTGCTTCGTGGATATTTGCGCCAATACTTGTTCCCGAACGTAAAAGTTGATTAGTTAAAACACTTTCTTTATTGTTGGCTTTAATTTCTCTTGTAATGAATACAATGTTTTTAGCAAACTCTTTTGATTTTTCTCTTAAAATGCTTTCACTCATAAGTTAATTATAGCATAAATCAAGTTTTAAGTAAAGTGATATTGTTTGCATAGCAAACAGTTATATTTTTAGAATAATTCTAAAAGTTATATTTTGACTTTCAGTCAAAGTTATATTATATTTGCCACAACTCGCCAAAGGCGAATATAACTTTGCGTAGCAAAATATAACGCCGTAGGCATATAACTTGCCGAAAGGCAAATATAACTAGTGCGTCAGTAACAATCCCTATTACTGACGCACTAATTGCCACGCCTTAATTTATAGTTCTCTTTTTGTCTTTACTTAAAATATTGCTTTTTCGATTACTCCGCCACCGATACACTTATCGCCGTCATAAAATACTGCGAATTGCCCTTCGGTT
>JAZNFN010000096.1:0-4863 GCA_045576035.1 Christensenellaceae bacterium | reverse complement strand
CTATATTAGGGATTTACAAGAAGAAAAAGTAATCAATCCCGATTCAATTTCTATTGCTCCTCGTGGCGGGTTATTTGTTGAAATAATTTAATTTTTGACGTAAAGGAGAAAAGTATGTTCGTTATAAAAAATACTAACGTTATACTTGTAGATGGAATAATTTTTGATGGTGTTGTTGCTGTCGAAGGTGATAAAATAGTATACGTTGGGAAAGAAAAAGAGTATACTATTCCAACCGACGCACAAGTTGTTGATGCAAAAGGTTTATATACTGCTCCCGGTCTTATAGATATACATAATCATGGTTCGATTGAGCATTTATTTGTCGACGAGCCGTTAAAATGTGCTGAATATTTTATAAAGCACGGTCAAACTACCGTTTTGCCTACGCTTTATAGTAATCTTGACGAAAAAAGGATTATTGATGGAGTAAACAAAATTCGTGAAGTATCTAAACAAGGTGTTGGAAAGATTATTGAAGGCGTATATATGGAAGGACCGTATATGGGCGTTTTTGGAAGTAATCAAAAATATATTCTTTGGGGTGGCGATATCGTGGAAGAAGAGTATAGAAACGTTGTTGATACAGTAGGCGATTTTGCCAAGGTTTGGGCAATAGACCCTGCCCGTAAAAATATAGAAAAGTTTATGGCGTTTGTAAAAAGGAAAAACCCCAACGCTATTTTTGCGTTAGGTCATTCACACGCCACGTCAGAGCAATGTAAAAAGGTTTATAAATATGGCATAAAGGTACAAACCCACCACGGTGATTCAGGTAAGGCGCCTGGACTTGCACAAGCGACAATCGGGGCAGGTTGCGATGAATTTACACTTTATAATGGCGATATGTTTGCTGAAATTATTTGTGATGAAGTTGGCGTACATCTTCAACCCGATATGATAAAAATGGTGGTCAAGGTTAAGGGGGTTGATAGAATTATTTTAATAACCGATTCAATGCCAACTGTTGGTAACTATAAAAATAACGAAGAAGAAGGAATAGTATTTGGACCTGACCTAAATTACGATTATGAAGGTCATCTTGCAGGAAGTCACTTAACACTTGACAGTGCTTGTAGAAACTTAATGTCGCATACGGGATACGGACTATGCCACGCAATTAAGTTTGCATCGTATAATCCTGCAACGCTATTGGGGATTGACGATAAAGTTGGAAGTATTGAAGAGGGTAAGATTGCTAATCTAATCTTAATTGATGGTGCGGTCAACGTTAAAGAAGTTTTCCTTTATGGTAAAAGCGTATATAAAGCGTAAAATTTAATATTAAAAACCTCGCATTTGCGTTAGCAAAAGCGAGGTTTTTTGTTTACATTTGCATTTGTTTCCTATATGCAGACGGTGATACGCCATTTTTTTTCGTAAAGTAATAAGTAAAGTAGTATTCGTTGGTAAAGTTTAGCATATTGGAAATGTTTTTAATGGGCAAACTTGAAGACGAAAGCAAACTTTTTGATATATTAATCTTATTGTCGATAATATATTGACCAGGTGAAATATTAAACGTTTTTTTGAAAGTTCTTGATAGAGTTGAAAGAGACATACCTAATTCTTTTGCAATATCAATCAAAGAACTTTTTTCATATACAAGAGTGTCCAACTTGGACTTTATAATCGTAGCTGGGGATTCAAAAATTTTCAAGTTAAACGAAGCAGTGTGAGTAATGATTTCGTGGATATTGTTTGCAATAAAAAACAATAGGGAATAATCTTTTTCAGAGTTAATTATTTCCATTAAATTTTTGAAGTTGTATTCGTTGTTAATGTTGTAAACGCCAGAAGTTAAACGGTAGTTTTCAAGCATATAGGTTATATAAGCACTTGAAAACATAATCCAAATTTTTTTAATAGGGTTATTTTCGTTTTGGGTGATTGAGTATTGAGTGCCACGCTTAATTATGATTGTGGAGTGCTTTTTTATAGGAAAAGTATTTTTATCGATTGTAACTTCACCTTCTCCATCAAGGATATACTCTAAAACGTGGTGCTTTGGAAGATACTTGTTTTGAGTTTTATAGTTTTGTGTTGGTATTGTCATACCGATTGAAATGTCAGAAATAGGGAAGAAGTTGCTTTTAATTGATATTGTTTTTTCATTTTTGTTTAGATTTTCTAACTTCTTTGTTTTAGTTGTGTTATTTTTCATACTAATTTTCCAATATGTTATTTATTTTTTATATAAATTATACACACTAACGATAATTTAGTCAATCAAAGTTACACAATTTGACCGTTTTATTAAAATCTTTGACACGAATGTTAATTTAATGAGGCAATTTATTGTGTTATAATATTTATAGTGTAAGGGGTATTATGCATATCAAATACGTTGGGTCCGAAGAGTTAGGGACCACAAAAATAAATTCAAATACGAAAGTTGTCGTTTTGTCGGGTGCCGTTGTTGTTGCTTCAACTGCGCTTGATGATTATCCACGCCTAAATAGTATGTATATCGATTCAATCGGTTACGAAATAGGTAGAACTCTGTTGTATGCGTATGCAAGTCACGATATAGAAATAGTTGGTGAAAGTGGAAGCATAATTAACGGTGGCGGATTTGGATGTCGTGTTGACGAAAGAGCAGGCGCACGCCCGGGACTTATTCGTTTTGTAAACTGTAAAAACATTACGCTTAAAAATCTTGCACTTGTAGATTCGCCTTGTTGGGCAGTTCAGTTTATGAACTGTGAAAATATCGTTGTTGAAAACGTAAGTATAGTAAGTAAATGGGGCGGATGCAATAATGGAATTGATTTAATTTCGTGCAGAAATGTTAGGATTAACAATTGTGTGCTTGATACCGGGGATGCTTGTGTTTCAATTAAAACAATTACAGAGTTGCCTTGTGAAAATGTATTAATTGAAAACTGCATTATGTCAAGTGAATTCAGTGCGCTTAAATTGGGTACTGAATCCGTGGGTGATTTTAGAGACATTATATTTCGTAATTGCACCATTAGAAGAGCAGAGTGTTGCGCTATTGAAATTGTGCCGACCGATGGTGGTAGTGTGGATGGGCTTACTGTCGAAAATATAGATATAAAGTCAGCGACAGGACCGATTTTTGTTGCAAATGGAACAAGAAACGCAAGTTTTATTAGTGGAATAACTTCTAAAACGCAAAGTTCAATTTCAAACGTAATACTTAAAAATATTAAAGCAGACGTGCATATTAGTGAATCACAACTATATGGTGACGGGCGAGGCGATTGTGTTTTTCTCTCGGGAACCAAAAATAAAAAGTTGAAAAACTTGACTATTGAAGATTGTACGTTTAAGATGCCGGGTGGCAAAGTTAAAGATAAGGCATACGTTATGCAAGAACTAAAAGACGAATATCCAGAGTATTACATTTTGGGTGTTGCACCGGCTTCGGGGATATACGTTAGGCACGCAGACGGAGTTAGCTTAAAAAACGTTACTATCGAAATAAAAGAAGACGACAACAGAAAGAAAGTTGTTTTTGATGATACGACAAATTACGTTGTCGAATAAATTTTGTAAAAAAATAAAAAGATATATATTTTTTTGGAGGTCAAAATGAAAAAACTTATCTATGTTATTATGGCTTTTGTCATAACGCTTACTTGTGCCGCTTGCGGTACGCCGTCGGACAATCCTGGTCCTTCTGGTCCTTCTATTCCTAGCGGTCCTTCTGGTCCTAGTACGTCAAATATGTCGGTGTTAAACGTTGCTGTTATCAACTCTGGACTTGGTACCGTTTACGCAGAAGAAATTGAAAAAGATTTTGAAGCATATTATAAGGACTATTCTTTTGAAGAAGGTAAAACGGGTGTTGACGTAAAGCTTTACCCTGGTCTTGACGAATATAACTCAACAAAAGGTACGCTTCTTAATACAATTCATAATTTAGAAACGACCGTTTATATTCTTGACAGAATTGATTATCAAACTTTTGTTGAGCAAGATAAACTTGTTGATATAACAGATACCGTAACTGAACTTATATACGACGTTGACGGTAACTTGGCAGAAGCAACCGGTAAAGAAGCCGTATATTCAATTGAAAGTCTAATGACTGACGGCTATCAAAAGTTCTATAAATACGGTACCAACAAATATCACGGAATTCCATATTATGCTTCAATCGGTGGAATGATATATGACGCTGACTTGTTTGATAGCGAAAGATTGTTCTTCAACAAGAACAACGCTTTGGGTGCAAACTATGCTGATATTAAAGCAGGTAACTGTTCAACAGGTCCTGACGGAGTTAGAGGTACTTCTGACG
Organism: Christensenellaceae bacterium; assembly: GCA_045576035.1. Lineage (GTDB taxonomy): Bacteria > Bacillota > Clostridia > Christensenellales > Borkfalkiaceae > UBA1259. The sequence continues at coordinate 593 of JAZNFN010000096.1, read as the reverse complement.
ATGGCTTGGCAAACACTATGGCTGATTTTAGTAAGTTATTGCAACATATGCGTGATAGTGGTATTATTCCTTTCAGTTTTTCGGGTGCATATAAGTACACAAGAACTAATGCCTATGAAGCAGTTCACGCTAACTATGAAGGTTACGATGACTTTATGTTGAACTACACTTTCAATGGTACTGACAGTTCTTTGGGGACGATTAGGGAAGACGTTGATAAAACACACCCTGACCATTATACTAAACTTCTCAATCAAGAAGGTAGAAAAGGTGCACTTCGTTTCTTCCAAGAAATAGCAAAGAACGATAAGAACTGGGTTCCTGGGTCTACGACTTCTATGGACCAAAAACAAGCACAAGACGCATTTATTATGTCTGTTGACTCAAATACGCCCGTAGCTTTCCTTTTTGAAGGTGGCTGGTGGGAAAGTGAAGCCAGAGAAACCTTTGATAGTATGGCTTATACTGACCCAAGCTGGGGTTACGGTATGAGAAACTTTAAATTATATCCGTATCCAAATATGATTGGTGAAGAAGGCGTTGCTGACCAAACTAACTTTGAAAGGGTGCTTCTTGGCAAACACTCAAACGAA
>JAZNFN010000095.1:0-3704 GCA_045576035.1 Christensenellaceae bacterium | reverse complement strand
AAAAGATTCAACAAGTTCTTTTTCTGCAAGCACCAAATGGCTTGATGCGACTCTAATTTCACTGTCAACTTCGGCAGTAATTTTGTCCGCTAAGTCTTTAATCGTTTGTGCAACGTCTTCATTTGTTACTTTTTTCTTCATAATGTTTCTCCTTTAAAATAAAAATGTGCGTCAACGAAGTCAACGCACATAAAACGCAGACTCCGTTGTTGCTACACAAATTAACAGGAAAATGCTAGGCATACTCACCGTTTGGAATCTGCATTTTTACAAATTCTTGTTAGTGAGTATAACCAAAATAAGACAAAGGCATACCTGCGTCTGCTTAGCACTATACTGTATTTAATTTGTGTAGCACAATTAGTATAGCACATTTTTATTTTGTTATCAACAGTTTTTTATATTCCTTTATCGGAAATTTGTCAATTAATATATGCGCAAAATTTCCGATATCGGAAATTTTATGCGTTTAAAACTCACAAAAACCTATCATAAATAAAAAAGACACCTTATCAATTTGCCGATAAAGTATCTAATTTATTTTATAATCTAATATTTATTTACTCTTTTTGGCTTTTGCAGTTTTTGTTAGGGCAACTTCTTTTTCCTTAACTGTTTTAACCGTGTTTTTGCGCTTAAATTTTTTATACGCTTTATCACAGGGGTTTTCAACGTCCTTATTGCACAACGGACAGAACTCAAACGAACCGCACATATCTACGCCCAAACTTTCGCTGATTTCCCATTTCATTTTGTCAAGTTCCATTTGTTTTTTTGTTAATGCCATATTTACTTCTCCATATACTTTTTTATACAATATATCAAATAATTATAAATTTGTCAAAGTATTTTTTGCCATTTCTTGTTTGCGACATTTTTAGACACTCATCTCCCCTAGTTCTACTTGCGCAGTTTTCAAGTTCATATCGCTAAGCTCTTTAAGTTCAAAAAACTTGCCTCGTTTTGCCATAAGTTCATCATAAGTACCTATTTCAACAGCAACGCCGTTATCCATAACCACAATTCTATCCGCATCACGAATAGTAGATAAGCGGTGTGCAACAATAAAGGTAGTTCTTCCCTTTATGGAAGAAGATATTGCCTTTTGAACGTGATATTCTGAAATATTATCAAGCGCAGACGTTGCTTCGTCAAGTATTAAAATCTTAGGATTTCTAATAAGCGCACGGGCAATAGTTATCCTTTGTTTTTGCCCACCCGAAAGTTTATCACCGTGTTCGCCTATTATCGTATCTAAACCGTTAGGCAAATCTTTGATAAACTCATTAAGGTTTGCCATTTCAACAACCGACTGCAACTGCTGTTCGGTATAATGCTCTAAACCATAGGTAATATTTTCCCTTATCGTACCCGAAAAAAGTATACTGTTTTGCGGAACGACAGATATATTATGACGGTAAACAGAAAGATTGATATCGTTTATATTTTTTCCGTCAATATAGATATTGCCTTGCACGGGTTTTAAAAACCCGATTATCATATTCATTACGGTTGACTTGCCCGAACCCGATGCACCGACAAACGCTATACACTCGCCCGCCTTTACGTCAAGGTCAAGTCCATCAACCACGTTTTGTTCAGTGTCGGGATATCTATAACTTACGTCGTCAAACTTAACGCTACCTAGAACACACGGAACTTTTGCCTTGCCGACCGTTACTTCAACGTCGGTTGCGTTCATAATTTCCGAAACTGACGAAAGCGCTTCAAGTCCCGAACCGACCGTAGGTATAAAGTTTATAAGTGACGATACCGAACTGCTTATTTGTGTAAACAATGTTTGGTAAAGCATTATGTCGCCCACGCCTATAACCTTTTGCAATGCCAAGAACACGCAAAAACCTAAACAAATGGCGTTCATTAGCGAATGCACTACCCACGACCACGCACCAAAACTTGCTGTGTTTTTGTCCACTTTAAGCCCTGCTTGCGTTAATCCCGTTATTGTCTTTTTAAAAGATGAAATTTCCACTTTTTCCAAACCGTGTGATTTTGTTACGGGCATCATTTCAAGCATATTAGTCATTTTGGCGGATAAGTTTTCCGTTTGCACCCTGTAATCACGGTAGCCTTTACGAAGTTTTCCGTTAAAATACTTTGCCATAAACACGTCTATTGGCACTATTACAAGGAAAAACAACGCCACTAGATAGTTTGTTGTAAGCGCTATTATAAGTGCGCCAAGCACTGAAAGTATACACGGCGCAAAACCGTTTAACAATGAACTGAATAATCCGTCAACGGCTTCCGTATCTTTTAAAAACTTTGATTGAACTTTGCCCGACTCTATGTCCTTATGGTATGTAATTGATAGGCTTTGAAGTTTTCTAACCACGCTTGCTTTTACGCCCGCACCCGTAGTTCTTACTATTTTACTTGTAATACGCCAACGCCATTTGGTTGTTGGAACGTTTATTATAATAAGCACAAACATAATTACGGCGTTTATCAATATGAAATTTAACGCCTGGTTAGAAAGACCTATTCCCGAAGTAAGCGCTTCGGTAACAGTATTTACTACGTTTGCTGTAAGCACGGGATTTATTAAAGACGGCGAATACATTAAAATCAGCACTATTGAAGATAATATTATTCCACCGATGTTTAATTTTATAAGTTTTGAAAAGAAATTGTTTTTTGGTTTGCCTGAACGTGTTAATTGTTCTGTAAACAAGTAATCGTAGTCTGGAATGACGTTGTCGCTTCTTTTTAGTCGTCGCTTAGGTTTTTCGTCCTGTTTCATAAGGTTTTACCGTCCTATAAAATAGTAAAGACTTTAACTTTTTACGGTTAAAGTCTTTTGGTTGCGTTTAATATAACACAATAAAATATTATTGTCAATAGTTTTTTCAAAAATAAATTTTATTTTTTTATTTTATTATTTATCAAGTACTCATATAGCGCTTGCGTACCACTTAAAACGTCCCTTTCTGTTGCTGAAAAATCGCCCGTCCACCACGGGTCAGCAACTTCGCGCGGATTAGAAGTATAATCAAGTAGCATTGAAATTTTATTTTCAGGGTCTGCCCCAAATATCCTTTTCATTGCGCTTACGTTATCGTAATCCATTCCGATAAAATAATCGTAATTATAATAGTCTTCCTTTTTAAGCCTTGTTGCAACCTTGCCTGCGTAAGAAATGCCCATTTTGTCAAGAACGGCTCTTGTTCCACGATGTACGGGGTTACCTAGTTCTTCACTACTTGTCGCTGATGATTTAATTAAAAACTTATCGCTTTGCCCTTTCTTTTTTACAAGGTCTTTCATTATAAATTCAGCCATAGGACTACGACAAATATTCCCGTAACATACAAACATTATTTTAATCATTTTTTATAACCTTTTACCACCTTTGAAATTGTTAAGTAATATTTTTTGAACAAGTTCGAGTTTTTTTAGTCCTTTTTCTCTTTTCTTTGTTTTTCAATTTGTTTTACGCTTTTCCAAATGGCAAGGCTTTCTTCGGGGGTGGTTGGCTTTTTTACGTCCCCGAAAACGTGTGGGTGTCGGCGTATTAACTTTTCACAAAGCGTTTGCACAACGTCGTTAAAATTAAATAAGCCTTGCTCTTTTGCTATTTCGCTATTCATAACAACTTGAAGCAACACGTCGCCTAATTCTTCTTGTAAGTTTTCATAGTCTTTATTGTCAATCGCCGATAACACTTCTTGCGTTTCGTCCGT
>JAZNFN010000094.1:0-5499 GCA_045576035.1 Christensenellaceae bacterium | reverse complement strand
CTTGGTTTAACACCGAAAGAAATTGCTTCGGGCATAAACAGAATTAACTCTATCGGGCACAGGTTAGAACTTGTTCCTAACAACAAAAATATGGTTATAATTGACGACAGTTATAACTCAAACGTAGACGGCGTAGATGCGGCGATGGAAGTGCTTGACACGTTTAAGGGCAGAAAGATTGTTTTGACGCCAGGGCTTGTCGAACTTGGAAAGATAGAAAACGTAGCCAACTTTGAGTTTGGCAAAACACTTGCAAAGCACGCTGACATCGTTATAATCGTTGGCAAACATAACGCTGAAATGATTATTAACGGACTTATCGACGGCGGTATGAGTAGGGAAAATATTAAGTTTGCAAAATCGCTCAACAAGGGCAATATGCTCTTAAACGAAATGGTAAAAGAGGGCGACGTTGTATTGTTTGAAAACGACTTGCCCGATAACTATAACTAATCAAATTATAATAATTAAAGATAAATCATAAAAGCACCAAAGCGGAAAAATTCTTGCGGAGGTGTTTTTTTATGAAAACGGTTGCGGTATTTTTTGGCGGAAAGTCGGTTGAACACGATATTTCGGTCATAACAGGTGTACTTACTTGTAACGCCATAAACAGTGAAAAATATGAAGTTGTTCCCATATATGTTAGCGGAAAAGGCGAGTGGTTTACGGGGCAAACACTTCTTGACCTTGACGAATATAAAAATTTACAAGAAGATAAACTTGTTCGTGTTCTGTTAATGGGTGGCGACAACACGCTTTACGTCTTAAAAGGTAAAAAAATCAAAGCGGTAAGTAAGATTGCCGTTGCAATAAACTGCATACACGGCGAACGTGGTGAGGACGGAAGTTTATCGGGTATGCTTAATATGTGTGGTATTCCGCTTGCGTCACCCAACGTTTTATCTGCGTCTATCAGTATGGATAAAAGTTTCACTAAAATTGCGCTTAAAGGCTTGGGTGTTAAAACTTTACCTTATCAAGTCGTTGAAAAGATTGACGACGTAGAAAAATTAAAGGGTAATTTAACTTATCCCGTAATAGTTAAGCCCAACTGTTTGGGTTCAAGTATAGGCATTAAACGTGCTGAAAATCAAGACGAATTAGTCGGTGCGGTATCTTATGCGTTAAGGTTTGGTAAGCGTGCAATAATTGAACCCTTATTAGATAGTTTTATTGAAATTAACTGTGCGGCGTATCTTTTACCCGATGGAACGGTTAAGGTTTCCGAATGTGAACGTCCTATCGGCAGTGGTGGTCCGTTGTCGTTTACCGATAAATACGTTCGTGGCAGTAGGGTTTTTCCCGCAGACATAAGTAAAAGAAAGTCTGATATTATTAAGAAGATAACTAAAAAAGTGTATTTGGGGTTGGGTTTTACAGGTGTTATTAGAATAGACTATTTTATTAGTCACGATGAAATTTATCTAAACGAAATAAATTCAGTACCCGGTTCGCTTGCATATTATCTTTTCGGTCAAACGATAAAAAGTTTTTCAACTATGCTTGAAGAACTTATCGCTGTGGCAGAACGTGAGTTTTCTTCATCGCAAACCTTTCAAACCGAATATAAATCGGGCGTGCTTTTAGGGGGCGGTGGAAAAGGCGCAAAAAGAAAACGCTCTTAGACCGATAAAAATGCTTGAAAAAAAACATACGTTGTGATAAAATAACTTGGAAAGATACAGGAGAAAAGAAATGGAAAAAATTAAAATGATTACCCCGATTGTAGAAATGGACGGGGATGAGATGACAAGAATTTTATGGCAGTGGATTAAAGAAATTTTAATTGAGCCGTTCGTTGACTTAAAGACTGAGTATTACGACTTAGGACTTGTTGAACGTGATAAAACAGACGATAAAGTTACTGTTGACAGTGCTTTGGCAACCAAGAAGTATGGCGTTGCAGTAAAGTGTGCAACTATTACGCCAAACGCTCAGCGTGTAACCGAATATAACTTAAAGAAAATGTATAAAAGTCCCAATGGAACGATTAGGGCAATGCTTGACGGAACTGTTTTCCGTGCGCCTATTTTGGTTGACGGTATTACGCCTTATATTCCGACGTGGAAAAAACCTATCGTAATTGCAAGGCACGCTTACGGTGATATTTATAAGGCAGTTGACGGCGTAACAAGTGAAGGAAAAGCAACGCTTACCTTTACGGATAGAAAGGGTGAAGTCGTTTCAAAAGAAGTTTTTGATTTTGCTGACGACGGTGTGGTAATGGCTATGCACAATACCGATAAATCTATAAAGAGTTTTGCTCGTGCGTGTTTTAACTATGCGCTTGATATGAAACTTCCTTTGTGGTTTTCCACCAAAGACACCATATCTAAGGTTTATGACGGAAACTTTAAGGCAATCTTTAACGAAATTTATCAAAACGAATATAAAGAAAAGTTTGAAAAAGCAGGCATAGAATATATGTATACGCTTATTGACGACGTGGTTGCACGCATCGTAAGAAGCGAAGGCGGTATCGTTTGGGCTTGTAAAAACTACGATGGTGACGTTATGAGTGATATGGTTGCAACAGCTTACGGCAGTCTTGCAATGATGACCAGCGTTCTTGTTTCTCCCGACGGAATCTATGAGTACGAAGCCGCTCACGGCACGGTTACACGTCACTATTATAAATACGTTAAGGGCGAAGAAACTTCAACTAACCCCGTTGCAACTATCTTTGCTTGGTCGGGTGCTCTGCGTAAACGTGGTGAACTTGATAATACCTCAGACCTTATGGATTTTGCAGACCGTCTTGAAAAAGCAACCATTTCTACCATTGAATCGGGTGAAATGACGGGCGACCTTGTAGGACTTTTCAAAAAAGACGGTGTAACGCCTAAAAAACTCAATTCAAAAGATTTCTTAAAAGCAATAGCAAAAAGGATATAATAAGTAATGAAAAACGTCTTTTAATAAGACGTTTTTTTGTAAATTTGGGTAAATTATGCGGTTAAGTGCAACTTTATCAATACATATTGCAACTTTTTTCTATTGCGTGTATAGTCTTGTAAAGTTATAATATTAATGAAACTGTTAATAAAGTCAAATGATATTTATTAATATGTGTGTTACAATAATATATATAAGGAGAAAATTATGAAGAAATTATTGATTTTAGGCGTGTTATCCGTTTTATGTTTAGGTATAGGGCTTGTCGGCTGTGGAACACCACCAGAGCAACCACCTGTTAAGCATAACTATTCATCTGAATGGTCTTATGATGATGAATATCATTATAAAGAGTGTACTGATGATAATTGTGATAGCATTGATGAAAAAGCCGGACACGAAGTTGAAAACGGTGTTTGTGGAATTTGTGGATATATTTCCGATTGTGTAACCGTTACTCCGGGTAGCCTATTTACCGAACTTAAAACAAGTCAAAAGAAATACTTTAAATTGTCTAGTGGAAATTATGGCGCTATATATTTAACAAACAAATCGGATATTACTTTATTTTCCGAAGACGGTGCTAATATTACTAGCACTTTGACTTTAACGGCAAATAATTCTAACATTACTCTTAAAGGATTAAACTTTAAGTCTAGTGCTGGACCATCGGGCATTAATATTCTTGGCAATACCAACGGCTTAAAAATAGAGAACTGTACCTTTACGGGTAATTCACAAATTGCTTGTAAAACACCAGAAGATGCAACTCAAAACAACTCAATTACCGATTTAGTTGTTGATAATTGCTATTTTTCAGAAATTGCTGGTGGTCTATTAAGTTCTATGGTAGTGCAGGCGGTAACCAACTTTACCGTTAAAAATTGTACCTTTGACGATGTGGAATATAACGCTATGCAAGTTGGCTCTATAAAACTTCAAGGTAACGTTACCGTTACGGGAAATACTTTTAAGGAGATTAATAATAGAATACTTTACTTTGTGTCACCTAGTGAAGACGTGGTTTGGGATATTTCAGCCAACGTATTTTATGAATGTGGCTCGGGAAAAGACGACGGCAACTACATTAAAGTAGGGGGCGCAACCATTACCGTTGGCGTAAACACTTGGGAAGTTATGCCCGAACTTGATACTTATTATTTTGTAAGGACGATTACCGAAAACGGTCAAACAGTCAATACTACCGATGGTATAAACATTGATTTCGACGAACAATTAAGTCTTTCTTAAGTATGTTAAGTATGTGTGTCGAAAAAAATATAAAACAAACATTGTGTATTTAGAGAAAATCACCCACGCACTTATTTTGTGTGGGTGATTTTATTTTAAAAATATAGAAAAATAAAACAATGTCAATCTCAATCAATATTTTTAAATGAATGAACAAGTGGTTTATACTTATTCAGACAAAATAGTTGCAAATTTTACATTACTATGCTAAAATATTCTTTGCGATACAAAATTAAATTTTACCAAAACAGGCACAATACTTTAGGGTAGGTGTGTATTTTCGCATTACAAAAAATCTTGTTTTGGTAGATTTAAGTAATTTTGTGTCGCAGCAAGCGGAAAGGACATTTTACCAGTGTCGTTTGCGTTTGCATTCGGCACTTTTTTATTTTAGTAAAATTAAGGAGGTAAAAAATGAAAAAAGGGCTAATTAAAATTTTATCATTTGTTTTGGTGTTGTCGATGTTTTGTATGTGTGGTTTGACTGCGTGCTCTACTGTGGGTGAAAGCCAAGGATTATCGTTCGAATTAAGTGAAGACGGTGTATCTTATACAGTTACTGGTATGGGAACTTTTAAAGGAACTCAATTGGTTATACCAGAAATGCACGAAAATTTACCCGTTACTAATGTGAGTAGTCGCGCTTTTGAGGGTAGAGGCGAGTTGAAAAGTATTGTGGTTCCAGAAGGTGTTAAAACTATCGGTTGGGACGCGTTTAGTTTGTGTACAAATGTTGTTCAAATTGAATTGCCAGGAACATTGGAAGAAATAGGCGTTGGCATAATATACTCAGGGGAAACTATTTATGGTTCGATTTTAAATGGGAGTTATGCTTTAAAAGAAATCAAAGTATCTGAAAATAATATGAGATACAAAACTGTTGACGGTAGCCTTTATACAAAAGACGGCAAAACTCTCGTGCAATATGCGCATGGAAGAGAAAACAAAGAGTTTACTGTTCCTGTGGGCGTTGAAAATATAAAGATGGAAGCATTTTCTGGCGGGGACAAGTTGGAAACAATAATATTTGGCACAGATATTAAATCTATTGATGATGGGGCATTTAAGGGGAGTGAGTTGGTGTCAGTACAATTTCAAGCAACGAATACTTATATTGGTAGGTTTGCTTTTATGAACTGCGGTCTCTTAAAAAGTGTAACACTTCCATATCTAACAGTAATTACAGAAGATATGTTTGGTGGATGCGAATCGCTAGAAACAATTACAATACCTGAAAGTGTAAACAAAATTGACGTTTATGCTTTTTCAGGTTGTGTAAATCTATATTCTATTAACTATAAAGGGACAATGTCTAAATGGAAATCTATTTCAAAAGGAAATGGTTGGAAT
>JAZNFN010000093.1:0-19932 GCA_045576035.1 Christensenellaceae bacterium | reverse complement strand
AAAGAGGCCGTGAGTTCCGACTAAATAAAAAACGGCGACATTTTATCGCCGTTTTTTATTTACCTATAACTTATTTCTTAAACAATTTTCTCATAAATGCAGGGAGTTCCCTACCCTTTGGTTCTTCTTTAACTTGTTCGGGTGTTGATACTTCAACAGGTTCGGGCTGAACTATTTTTATAGTGGGTTGTTCATCGACTTGTTCAGCTTCCTGTTGTTCTGCAAGTTCTATATCACGAAGCAACGGCGGAACAGTTGTTTCTTCTTTTACTTTGTTGACTTGAATAGCTGGTTTTACAGCAACGGGTTCTTCTTTTACCGAATTATCTTCTGCTGAAAATCCTGTTGCAATTACCGTAATTTTAACTTCTTCCGACATATTATCGTCAACGGTTGCACCAAAAATAATATTTGCAGATTCATCTATAATTCCTTGAACAAGTTGTGCGGCTTCGCTAATTTCGTTAAGCATAATATCCTTACCACCACAAACGTTAAGAATAACCGATTTTGCACCTTCAATAGTTGTTTCAAGAAGTGGGCTTGAAACGGCTTGTCTTACCGCTTCAATAATACGGTTTTCACCCTTTGCCCTACCTATACCCATATGTGCAAGACCTTGATTGCGCATAACAGTATTAACGTCGGCAAAGTCAAGGTTAATTAGCGAAGGTGTAGCAATCAAATCAACTATACCTACTATACCTTGCTTTAACATATCGTCCGCAACTTTGAACGCATCAAGCATACCTGTTTGCGCAGGTAAGAATTGTAAAAGTTTGTCGTTGGGAATTACAACTAACGTATCAACGTGCTTTTTAAGGTTTGCAATGCCCTTATTTGCATTGTCATTTCTTACTCTACCCTCAAATGAAAAAGGTTTGGTTACTACTGCAACCGTTAAGATGCCTAGTTCACGAGCAATGCGTGCTATAACCGAAGCAGCGCCCGTACCCGTACCGCCACCCATACCAGAAGCGATAAACAATAGGTCGGTACCACGCAATAATTCGGTGATTTCTTCCTTTGATTCTTCGGCAGCCGCTTCGCCAATGTTGGGGTCGCTTCCAGCACCTAAGCCCTTAGTAAGTTTTGCGCCTATTTGCAAAGTTTTGCTAGCCTTTGAAAGTAATAGTGCTTGATTATCCGTATTAACGGCAATAAATTCCGCACTTGAAACGTTTGAAGATATCATACTATTTATAGCGTTACATCCACCACCACCAACACCGATGACCTTTATAACTGCTGAATTTGCATTTACAAAATCTTGACCGTACATTTTAATTTTCTCCTTATATAATGAACTTTATATGTGAACTTGAATTATTTTTGTTCAAGCGCCAAATCAAGTAGCGATAATATTGTTGATTCTGTGGGCTTGTCCATTAGTGGAACTTTTGGCGAAACGACTTCTACCGCCATACCAAGTCTACTTGAAACGTGTTCCTTTGCCCCACGGATATAAGTAATTCCACCGCCCGTAATCAATAAAGGAACGTATTCGGGAATAACGAAACCCGACATATCTATTGAACTTGCAACGTTTTCACAAAGAACGTCTAAACTAGAAAACACAGCGCTTTTCACTTCGTTTATAGCATAATATTCACCGTTTTCACCGTCTAAAACGTCAAACGCCGAAGTGCTTGCAACACAACTTAAATTAACTTTACGTTTAAGTTTTTCCGCAACGTCAAACGGTATAGAAAACTTATCTACTATTGATGCGGTGATATATCCACCACCGTAATTAAATGAGTTTTGATAAACAATTCCGTCCCCTTGTATAACCGAAAACGTTGTAGTAATATATCCAACGTCTACTAAAACCGCTATTCTATCACGCATTTCAGCATCGACCAAATACAGTGCCTCAGCAAGTGCGGAAGATACGAACTCAATTTCAGTAATCCCAGCTTCCATTAGTGCAGGTTTTACCGTTTCAATAAGATAGTTACTGCAAAGAACGAAAGATAATTTTCCGTTCAAAATTTCACTTACTGCACCGACAGGGTTAGCAAGCCTACGAAAATCGTCAAGTTCATAAACGACTGCCGAACGATTGATAAGCGTGTATTTTTGCGACGTCATCATAAACGCTGCGTCAAACAATGCGTCCACGTCTTCTTCGGTGATTTTTTTCTTCTTTGCGAAAGATATTTGACTATCTTTCATAAACACTTTGGTAAAATCCCCCGGTACGCCAACGTAAACGGCCCCCAAACTATCACGGCACGCTTTTTTAAGACATAATCCTGCTTCATATAAGGCGCTTTGCAATCTTGAAAGTTCAAAAAACACACCGTTTTCAAAACCGTCGTATTCAAAAGAGTATCTACCTTTAATAACAAACGTCTTATTTATTCCTCGTTCGCCTATAACGGCAGTTATTTTTGATGAGCCGATATCAATAACGGCAACTTGTTTCTTTTGCATTTATTTACCCCTTTGTCACGCCAAATTTTCTTGAAATAAAACAACGTCTTTTTGGTCGTAGTTATGTATAACCTTGTATCCGTCGTAAACGCCGTCGTTATCTTCATCGGTAAAATACGCAAGTATTTGACCACTGCACTTCATAAAATCGCTGTTTAGTTTATCGTATGCGTTAAATGCGTTTATAAACTGCAAAGAACTTTTGCTATATAACACGTCTTGCACCAAAATGCTTACGCCCGAATAAGTTGTAAACTTAGCGTCGAACACATCGCTGAACCCGTCAACCTTTTCAACCGCAATGCTTTTTATGCAGTCGGTTAAATTAACTTGCTTAGCAATTTCAAAAACAGCACTTATCGCTTGGTCGTTATCAGTTTTTAACGTTTTTCCAAGTTCAATATTTTCAACACCTATTCCGTCAAACGAAAGCATGATTTTATCACGCAATACGTCGCCATCAAAAGCGCTTGCATCAAATGAATTTAATACAAAGCCGTCCGCAGTTAAAACATACACGGTTGAGCCGTTTATAATATAATAAACCTCACGACGCTCTTTAATTGAAACGTTGATTTGGTTAGGAAACTGCTTGTCTACCGAAAGGACTTCTAAATAATGATAGTCCTTTAATACGCTTTTTAAGTCTTCTGTGTTATAGAACAAAAGATTTGCGCCAAGCGCCGTGTCCAAAACACGTTGCACTTCCCCCGTGTCCGTATTTGCCGAAACGGAAAAGTCTACGTTTACTTTCTTTACCGAAAACAGTCCGATAAAAGAAAATATCGCAATCAAAGTAAATGCAATCGCTATTAAGATGACGGCAATTTTTTTAGTGTTCATAAATACCTTAGTTAATTTTGTATTTTTACGTCAGCGCCAAGTGCCGACAATTTTCTATCAAAATCCAAATACCCACGTTTAACGTGGTGAATATTGTTTACCACCGTTTGCCCTTCGGCATTAAGCCCTGCAAGTATAAGCGCAGCACCTCCACGCAAATCACTTGCATAGACAGATACACCTTGTAAACGTTTCACTCCGTTAATTATCGCAGTTCTACCCTTAACCGAAATATCCGCACCCATTTTAATAAGTTCTGAAACGTGTTTATATCGCATTTCAAAAACGTTTTCGGTTACCACCGAAACGCCGTCTGAAACAGTTAGCAAGGATATAGACGGTGCTTGCAAATCAGTTGGGAAAAAGGGGTATGGCCCGGTAGAAAAATTAAACGTTTTTTTCACTTCCCCACTTTTTATATATATTATATCATTTTTTATATTAATTTTACAAGTATTATCGCAAAGTTTATGTATTAAAGAAGAAATATTTTTTGCTTGACAATTAGTTAATTCTACTTCACCCCCCGCTATTGCTGTCGCAAGTAAAAAAGTGCCCGCTTCAATTCTGTCAGATATTGGCGTATACTCTGTTCCGTGCAGTTTTTTTACGCCTTCGATTAGAATTGTTGAAGTCCCTGCACCGTATACCTTTGCGCCCATTGAATTTAAAAACCGCATAAGGTCTATGATTTCGGGTTCTTTTGCCGGATTATGTATTTCTGTCTTACCTTTTGCCGTAACCGCAGTAAGCATAGCATTTTCAGTTGCGCCGACAGATGGAAAATCTAGGTAAATTTCCCTGCCACTAACACTTTTTGACGTGCAAATTATTTGTCCGTTTAGTTCGGTAACGGCTACCCCTAAATCTTTTAGTGCCGTCAAGTGAATATCGATAGGTCTAAGTCCTATATCACAGCCACCAGGAAAGCACATAACAGCCTTTTTAAAACGTGAAATAAGCGCTCCCATCAAAAATATTGACGAACGCAACTCCTTTGCAAGACTTTCTGAAACTTTCCAATCATTTATTGCACTTGAATCGAGTATTAAATCATTTTGCTCAAAACGTGTTTTTACACCTAATTGTTCAATAATTTTAATCATATTTAGCACGTCTACTATTTTAGGGCAGTTTTTTATAACCACTTGTTCATCTGTAAGTATTGACGCTGCTATTATAGGTAAAACTGAATTCTTTGCACTTTCTATTCGTACCGAACCGCTTAACTTTCTTCCTCCGTTTATTACGAATTTTTCCATAAATTACTCCCGTGCGTTATAGATATAATATTTTATGGAAAACAACGCTAAAAAGTTAAAGCTCCTTGCTTTGAAATATTAAAAAGTATGCCCATTTCAGCCATAAAAATTATAATAGATGTGTTTCCGCTTGAAACTAGCGGTAAAGGTAAGCCCGTAGGCGGAATACTGCCTGTAACAACAAGTGCGTTTACTACCGTCTGTATTCCAAAAATCATAGTTATACCAACGGCCAAGATAAAGCCGAAAACGTCTTTTGCCTTAAATGCTATTTTCAGTCCACGATAAACGATAAAAAATAATAGCGAAAAAAATGCAACAAGACCTATAAATCCTACTTCTTCACCTATAACGGACAAGATAAAATCCGACTCGGCAAAAGGCAAGAACGCATATTTTTGCCGAGAATTAAAAAGTCCTACACCAAACCAACCGCCCGAACCCAAAGCGTATAAAGATTGTAATAACTGATAGCCTTCGCCTTTGGGGTTTGACCAAGGATTTATAAACGCAGCAAGCCTACTTAGGCGATACGGCTCAATCAAAATTAAAACCACCCCCGCACAAAAGGCAGGCAAAATAAGTAAAATAAAATGTTTTATTTTCATACCCGCTGATAAAAGCATAGTTATCATAAGCAAAGCAATACACACCGTTATAGACATATTCGGTTCTAATATTACCATTAAGCATATTGCCCCACCAAACAACAACACGGGGACTGTCCCTATAAAAGATTTGATTTTTTCAGGATTACGACTAACGTACGTCGCACAAAAAAGTATGAGCGCAAACTTAGCTATTTCAGACGGTTGAAGAGTTATTCCACCAACGCCTATCCACCTTTTTGCGCCGTAATTTTCTACGCCTATCCCAGGCACGAATACTAGCGCCAGAGTAACGAACGCAATTATAGCGACGTACACGGTAAACTTTTTTAGTTTTTGGTAATTAAAAATTGCGGTAAGCACCATTGCCACGACACCAAGAGCAATGCCTATCGCTTGCTTTTTTACAAAATAAAAAGAGTCGCCGTAAGTCTTATTTGCCGAATAGTTACTTGCCGAATATATAAAAACCGTGCCTATCACCGCAAGTAAAACAACGGCGACTAAAAGCAAAAAGTCGCCGTGCCCATTTTTTTTATAGTTTAAGAGCGATTTTTTCATTTATAACTCCTCCACTATTTTGCTAAACGCTTCTCCACGCTCTTCAAAACCGTGAAAGTTATCAAAACTTGCACACGCAGGACTGAGCAATACGTTATCCCCACTTTGAGCCATAAGCGCCGCTATTTTTACCGCAAAAGAAAAATCCGCAGTAAGCGTTACCGAAGAATACCCCACCTTTCCTGCGCTATCTAGCATTTTATACCTTGACGCACCCGTTAATATAACGTGCTTAACAGGACTTTTACTTATTGCTTCAAAAAGCCTTTCATAGCTTTCACCCTTTTCACTTCCACCAAGTATCAACACGGTAGGCTCTTTCATTGTTTCAAGCGCACTTATTGTAGACGCAGTGTTGGTCGCTTTGGAATCGTTATAAAATTTAACACCGTTTTTATCACAAATCCTTTCTATCCTATGCTTAACACCCTTGAAATTTTTAAGTGCGTTTACAATGCTTTCAGTTTTCACCCCTACTATTCGTGCACAAGCGATTGCAAACAGTGCGTTATAAACGTTATGTTCGCCCATAAGCGAAAGTTCACTTTCATCCATTACGTATTCATCGTTATAGTAAAGTTTTCCGTCAATGCGGTAAGCGCCGTCAACCTTTTCTTTTACTGACACCCATACGACTTTCGCTTTTATTTCAGCAAAAAAAGTTCTGACCGTTTTGTCATCAAAATTTAAAACCGTAAATTCACTTTCACGTTGATTTTTATATATTCGCTTTTTTAAAAATATGTAATTTTCCATCGTGTAATGCCTTTCCAAATGGTCTGGGGCGATATTTAAAATACACGAAACGTGTGGACAAAAAGCATTCATACTTTCAAGTTGAAAACTCGAAACTTCGGCAACGCAAACTGTATCTTTATCAACGTCTGTTATCTTTGAAGTTATAGGAATACCAACGTTGCCTACAAGTTGACTTTTACTTTTGTTTTCTTTTAATATTTGGTCAATGAGCGTTACGGTAGTAGTTTTTCCGTTTGTTCCCGTAACGGCAATGATAGGTGGTGCGAACTGCAAGCACCCAAATTCAAATTCGCCTATTATTCTTTTTCCTAACCGCTTTGCTTTGACTGCTAGTTCGTGGTTTATAGGAACACCTGGGCTTAAAACAATAACGTCACTCATTTGAACGTATTCGCTTGCTTGCTCTGATGCAACTTTTATCGCCCCTAAATTAATTAATTCTTTAAGCGAAGACTCTATGCGTGGACTTTCAAGTTCTTCATAAACGTAACAAGTTCCACCGTTTTGTAAAATGTAACTCGCTGCAAAGTATCCGCTTTTCGATACGCCTAAAACGAAAAATTTTTGCGTTTTTATATACATTAAAACACCTCATAAATACGTCGATATTGAAACTACTCCAACAAGAGCGGTTATAACTGAATAGCAGTACGCTATTTGCGTTTCGGTTTTACCTTTCATTTGAAAATGATGATGCAAGGGTGCCATTAAGAACACTCTTTTTTTAGTACGCTTATAAACCAACACTTGCACTATTACCGATATGCTTGAAGCAACGAACATTATTCCAACTATTGGAATAAAAAAACTGTTTGAAGAAAAAATACTTATCGCACCTATAAAACCGCCAAGTGACAGTGACCCCGTATCACCCATAAAAACTTTTGCTTTGCTTACGTTAAAAATTAAGAATCCTATTATTGAACCAACAAGCGATAAGGATAATAATTTTAATCCTGTATACTCTTCGGGCAACAAATATAGGTGCTTTAACGCTTGCTGTTGCACGGTGATTAGCGCTACTAAAACAACAAGATAAACAACGCTTACGCTACCCGCCAAACCGTCTAAGCCGTCGGTTAGATTTACACTGTTAGTTATAGCAATAAAAATTATCGCAACGATAGGCACTGTAAACACCCCAAGATTAACCGTTGTGTTAATAAACGGCAAATGAAAAACCGTTATACCGTTGACGTACGCAAAATATCCTGACATAATTGCAATAGCAAACTGAAAGATTATTTTTTGATATGCTTTTAGCCCCTCATTATGCTTTAACTTTACCTTAATAAAATCATCTAAAAAGCCGACAATCATAAAGGCTAACCCTATCGCCACCGAAACGGTTGCTATCCTAAAATTATATCCGCCGAAAAGCAAGAAGACTACAACTGCCGTTAAGATAAAAAACAGCCCACCCATTGTGGGTGTTCCGTCTTTATCTTTGTGAGTTTCAACGTATTTTAAGATTGGTTGTCCTGCCTTTATCTTTTTGAGCAATGGAATTGTTATCCGTCCCGCAAAAAACGACGCTATTATCGCTATGGGGACGGAAAGCAATAGGTTTTTTGTCATTTCTTTCTCCTAAAATGTTCTTTAACCGTATCTTTGTCGTTATATAACTTTTTTATACCAAGAACTTCTTGATATTTTTCGCTCCCCTTACCTGCAATCAAAATCACGTCGCCTTGCATCGCCATATTTAAGGCGTAAAAAATTGCTTCTTCACGGTTTTCAATTGAAACAAACTCCTTGTTTTCCAAAAGCACACCTTTTTCCACTTCGGATATTATATCCATAGGCTCTTCAAAACGTGGATTGTCAGAAGTTATTATGGTAAAATCAGCATTTTTAGCGCTGATATTACCCATTAAACGTCTTTTACTTTGGTCTCTATTTCCACCGCACCCAAACACGCAAATAAGCCTATTTTTAACCAATGGTCGTAAGGCTTCAAGTGATTTTTTTAACCCGTCTGGCGTATGTGCATAGTCAACATAAACGTGATAATTTTTATTATAAACACACTCTAATCTTCCCGAAATACAGTCGGCACTCTCTAACCCTTCAACAACTTTTTTGGGTTTTACTCCCATAAGAGCACAAGTCGTTGCCGCCGCCAACGCATTATAAACGTTGAATTTGCCTATAAGTTTAATCTTCACGTCATATATACAGTCAAACAAGTTGATTACAAATTGCGAACGTTCACCATTGCTATTTACCTTAATGGCGAACACGTCCGATGGATTTTCTAAACCGTAAGTTATTGCCTTTTTTACTACGCTTGTCAATTCTCTCCCCACTTGGTCGTCTACGTTTGTTATAACGTATTCACAATCAGTTTGTTTGAAAAATTTTATTTTTGCTTGTTTGTATTTTTCCATATTTTCAAAAAAGTCAAGGTGGTCTTGACTGAAATTTGTAAATACCGCCGCCGAAAATTTAAGTCCTTTTACCTTTTCAAAATAGACTGCGTGTGCAGAAATTTCCATAACCACCGTCCTTATTCCACACGCATACATTTCAAATAAAGTTTTATGCAAAACCAAAGGGTCGGGTGTCGTTAAAGACGGCTCTATATGCTTATCGCAAAAATATGAACCAAGCGTACCTATTACCCCACATTTATAACCTGCGTTATCTAATATGCTTTTTATTAAATGCGACGTGGTTGTTTTGCCGTTTGTTCCAAGCACTGCAATTAGTTTCATCTTTCTATCAACGTGCCCGTAAAACGCACTTGCAATCACACTCATAGCAAGCCGTGTATTTTTCACTATTATTTGCGTGAGCGAAGTGTCTAGTTCTTTTTCTGTCACCACTGCCTTTGCGCCGTACAGTTCAACTTGACGTATAAACCCGTGCCCGTCAAAATCTTTGCCACGAATACATATAAATAAATTGCCAGAATTAACTTGATTGCTGTCTATTTTTACGTCGTTTATTTCAACGTTTGTTTGCCCTATAACCTTTACCACTTCTAAGTCTTGTATAAGCTTACTTAATTTCACGTTACACCTCATATATAAGTCCATTAATAGTATATGAATATATGATACTTTATAGAATTTTTAAAACAACATATATTAGTGTCGGTTTATAAGTTTTTATGTCTTATGTAAAAAACGCATCAAAAAAGAGTGGTATATTCACTACCACTCTTTACTATATTGTTAATTTGTTAAATTGTGTTTTATTCTTTATGTGCAATTAAAACGCCTTGATATTCTTCTAAGAAAGCTTCTGCCGTTTTAGAGAAAGAAACAACAACTTCATCGCCCTTAAATGCAAATACAGCGCTCATATTGGCAAAATATTCGTCTATTATCTGCACGAAAAGTATACACTGCCTATGGTCAAGCCAAGTAAAAGATGCTGCGTCATTATACATAAAGCCGTCAGTTGTAGGTACGTCACCATATTCGCTTGAATAACCAAGTTGTGGAAATTTACCAAACACGTTTTTGTTTATGCCAAACGGTATAACCTTGTAGCCTTGTGCGTTAGTATACCTGAACTCACCTTCGTCGCCGTTAAACATAAGTGAAAAATCTTTAATACCCATAGCGTTATCACAACTTGCAACATATTTAACGCCGTTTATTTCTTTACGAAGTTCAACGTCCTTTATGCCGTCAACGTGGCGAAGTTTTAGTTCTCTTAGTTTCTTTTCAAGTTCAGAGTACGCAACGTCATCTTTTTCGATAGGTCCGTCTTGAATATTTTTTAGCACTTCGGTTCTTAAATAAGCAAGTATATTTTGTCTATGAATGCCTGTGCCTTGGTTATCTGACATATAAGCGAAAATCAAATTCTTATCAGGATAACATACGGTAAGTTGGTCACCCATACCTATAAATGCAAAACCGTTTCCACGAACACGCCAAATTTGATAGCCGTAACCGCACGAATTTTCTCCAAAGTGTGCGCTTTCAACGTTGGCAGTAAGCTTAGACGTAGCTTCACGAAGATACTTCTCATTCATCAAGCGATTTCCTTCCCACACACCGTAGTTCATTACGAACTGACCGAAAACAGCCATATCACGAAGCGTACACACCATAGCCGAATCACCCCACGAATCACCGTTGGGAGTTTTTAAAATTTTAGCCGTCTTAAACGCACCTATATGATTAAAGAGTTTTTCTTTCAAATAGTCTAATAGCGTTTTGCCAGAAAGTTTTTCAACGAGCGAACTTAACACCTGCGAACCTGGACTATCGTATGCCCAAAGTGCACCTGTAACACGACCTTTTCTATATTCGTTAAAATACCAATGCGTTCTATCTTTGTCCCCACAACCAAACCATTTTGACGAACCGCCAAGTGTACACATCATAAGCATATCTCTAATAGTTTGCTCATTAAAGCGTGGTGAAATTTCTCCATCAATTTTTTCAGGGAAATAGTCAACTATTCTATCGTCTAACGAAAGTTTTCCTTCTTCTTCTAAAAGCCCGATTGCAACACCTACAAAACTTTTGGTTTGAGAATACATTCTATGGCAAAAATCTTTATGGAATGGCGACCAATAACCTTCGGCAAAAATTTTACCGTCTTTCATAAAAAGTATTCCGTGCGTACTTGCCCCACGGTCTTCTAGCATATCGATAAAATTCGTTATAATTTTTGAAGATATTCCCGCTTGTTCGGGCGTGATTTTTTCAAACATTTTGTGCTCCTTAATTAACAAAAATATAAACTTGCATTTGCTTATAATTTTTGTTCGTTTCAGTATTTATATAATAACACATAAAGTGTTTAAATACAAGTGAAAAAGTAAATACTTCACCTTTTAATCACTAAATTTTATAGTTATCGTCTATAAAATTTTACAACCCTTTTAAATCTATTATCCCTTGAAAAACTTGTTTTGCATACGGTGCTGCAACTGTTGAGCCGTAGTATTGCCCAACGGGTTCGTCAATTATAACAAGCGCTAAATATTTTGGCGAACTTGCAGGAAAATACCCCACGAAAGATGAAACGTACTTTCCGCTTGCAATAATTCCGTTTTCATATTTTTGCGCTGTTCCTGTTTTGCCTGCAACACCGTACCCCTCAATGTATGCTTGCTTTCCCGAACCTTCGGACACGACTTGTTCTAGCATTTCATTGAGCATTTTTGATGCTTTTTCACTTATAACCCTATTTTTAAGTTGCGGTTGAATTTTTTCGGCAACAATTCCATCGTCAGTATAAATTTCGCTAACTAAATAAGGCGTATAATAATTTCCACCGTTTATAGCGGCGCTTGTTGCCGCCGCAAGTTGAAGTCCTGTAACGGCAATCGTTTGACCGAATGCAATTCTTGCAAGGTCTACGTTTTGAACGGCTGATACGGGTAAAACCATTCCTTGCGCTTCGCCACCAAAATCTACACCCGTTACCGTACCGTAGTTGAAAAGTTTTATGTATTTATACATAGTTTCTTTTCCAAGCGACATTGCGATATCAACAAATATCGGGTTGCAACTGTTATTTAATCCACCTTGCAGCGTTAAGCAAGAGTGTTTTCCGTTAGTATGCGTGCTCCAACACTTAACTTTTTGACCGTCAACGTAGCGATACCTTGAAGAATTATATATATGATTTGGTGAAAAAGCCGACCGATTACCCTGCAAATATTCTTCAATATTTGCCGCTGCCGTAAGCACTTTAAACGTTGAACCAGGTTCGTAAATATCACATATTATACCGTTTCTTCCAAGTGCGTTTAAGGCTGAAAGGTCATCTCTTGGTATCTCGTTAAGATTAAACGACGGCTTTATACACAACGCACGAATTGCACCTGTATTAGGGTCAAGCACTATCATTTGGGCAGACTTTGCCTGATGAACTTCCATCGCCTCTTCCATTGCCGCTTCGCAAAGTTGTTGCACGTCATAGTCAATAGTTAGTTTCAAATTGAGTCCGTCGGTTGCTGGAATATAACTTGCCTTACCACCGTTTATCTCTACACCCACAATATCTGTTTCGTAAAGGATTTCGCCGTTAATCCCCGAAAGGTATTTATCGTAATAAAGTTCTAATCCCGATTGACCTTTGCCGTCGGTTGAGGTAAAACCTAAAACCGAAGTTAAAAATTCGTTATACGGATAAACTCTTGAATTATCACGAGAATAATACACCCCCGATAAGTTCAACTCCAAAAGTTTAGATATCTTTTGCTTTTCTACTTGTTTACTTATGGTTACTTCGCTTGAAACTGTGCCTGTCAGTCTATTTACAATATAGTCGTAATCCATATCTAAATTCACTGCTAAGGCGTGCGCAAGTTTTTCGGTGTCTTTAACCGCTTTTTTACGCACAAAAACCGTGTACGTATCGTCATTATCCGCAAGAACAACGCCGTTTACGTCCACGATTTTTCCCCTTGAAGCAACTACGGGAATTTCCCTTGTCCATTGGTCGATTGCTTTTTCTTGTAAATCTTCGCCCCAAATAACTTGAACGTAAAACAATCTGCCTAAAACGAACAAAAACAAAAAGGTTACTGCAAGTACTATTGCAAATAACCTCTTTCGTAAAATCGTAATTGAAAAATCTTTAATTTTAGTTTACCTCACTTATAATCGTTTATTTAATATTATTCAGTGAGTTTTAGTTTAATTACTGTCTAACCATACCGTACTGATTTTCAGCAACGTCGATTATATAATCGCTTGAAGATATGTCGTCTATTTGAGACTTAACTGCATCGTACCTTTCGATTGCCGCCGAAAGTTCTGCTGACTTTTCGTTGCTTACGTTTGAAAGCGACGCTAGTACGCCCGTATTCAATACGATAAGAGCAAGAATAATGGTTACTGCAAGCGAATAGAGAATAACGGCAAGTCTACCTTTACTGTTAAGGTGATAGCCCATTTCTTCTTCGCTGTCTTGTATAGCGCTCATTTCTTCACGGATTTGGTCGATGTCCTCACCAAACTGCATAGTCGTTGACGTAGGTCTTATGTCTTCGTCAGCAAGAACGTCTTCAACCATATCAACTTCGGGCTGAATTTCAGCTTGTTGTTCGGCATATCTGTCGTAATTCATAAGTCTATCAAGGTTGCGTTGCATTCTTTCTTTTGCTTCGCTTTGTGAATCGGTTTGCGCAGGCGCAGAATTTACGGGCGCACTGAAAGATGCGGGTCTTTCAAGCAAATCCACTCCACCCCTTGATGAACTTTTGTCATAAGTGTTTACGTTTTCAGATGAACGTCTTGTGGTAACCATACAATTTTCTCCTTTTTATAATACCAAATATTTTTGGTGAACCGCTAAATTTTTTCCGCTACACGAAGCTTTGCGCTCTTTGCCCTGCTGTTATATTCAAGCTCCTTTTCCCCTGCAACGATGGGGTGCTTTGTTATAATCTCTATTTCTTTTTTCTTACCGCATACACAAACTGGTAAACTTTTGTCACATATACAGTCGCATTCAAGCTCTCTAAACGCCTTTTTAACTATCCTATCTTCTAACGAATGGAAAGTTAAAATCACTATTCTACCTCCCTTTTTTAACGACCTTGCCATATCGAGTACGGTTTCGTAAAGCTTGTCCAACTCACCGTTTACTTCTATCCTTATCGCTTGGAAAGTTCGTTTTGCGGGATGTCCGTCTTTCTGGAACTTTTTGGGTATGCTCTTTTCAATTATTTCTATAAGTTGACCTACTTTTAATATAGGTTTAACCTTTCTTTCTTTTATTATGTTTGAAGCTATTGAGTTTGCAAACCGTTCTTCACCGTAATCTTTTAATATTCTTACAAGCTCTTTTTCGCTATATTCGTTGACCACCGTTTGTGCTGATAATGGATTTTTCTTATCCATTCGCATATCAAGGTCAACGTCGGTTGCTAAGTACGAAAATCCCCTTTCTCTATCGTCAAGCTGAAAACTTGATACGCCTAAGTCTAAAAGTATTCCGTCAAAACCGTCTACGTTTAGTTTTTCTTTTATGTCTATAAAGTTTTTGAAGTTGTCGTTTATTAAAGTGAAACGACCGTCAAACTCTTTAAGCTTTTCACTAGCTCTGCCTATTGCGTAAGTATCAAGGTCTGTTGCAATAAGTTTTCCGTTTGGTGCGCTACCCTTTAATATTTCGTAAGAGTGCCCACCCCCACCAAGCGTTCCGTCAAAATAAATTCCGCCGTCTTTTAACGCTAAGCTTTGTATACATTCGGTAAGCATTACCGATATATGCTTAAACTCAGCCATTGTTCAACATATCAAGCGCATCTGCAAGTTCTTCAAAGTTGACGTCGTTAAAGTATTCGTTCCAAACTTCTTCGCTCCATATCTCCACACAGTTGGGACCTTTGAAAACGATTACGTTCTTTTCTATCTTTGCAAACTTACGCAAGTTTTCGGGAATAAGAATTCTACCTTGATTGTCCTCTTCTGCCTCCCAAGTATTGTAAAGAATAAAACGCGCAGCCTTTAATTGTTTTTCCCTAAAAGCATTGATGTTGTTAAGAGTTGCTTTCACTTCTTTCATCTGTTCTGCGGTGTAAACGTAAAGACAACCGCCCGTGCCCACTGTAATCGAATAATTCGACCCAAGTTCTTCACGCAGTTTTGCCGGTATACGCATTCTGTTTTTTGCATCTAACTGATGTGCATAGTTCTTACCGGACATAATGACAGCATACTCCTTTTTTTATTTGGTAATGATATTCTATCATACACTTTTGACCACTGTCAACCCTTTTTTAAAAATTTTTTGATTTTTTTTGAATTTTTTTTAGCGTTTTTTAAGCCTTTTGACCACCATTTTCAAAAAATAAACGATTACTTTCCGCACTATCACCTATAAACAACACATTATTTTCCTTTTGTTTTACTGACGATTTATTGTTTTGCAAAAAATTTTCAACATTAAAAATAGTAAATTTATTCCCACTTTCAATTTTTTGGGGTCGAAAGTGGTCAAGAATTTTATTTTTGACAAAAAAGTAGTGTGTACAACCTAAAATTATAGTGTCATAATATCCACGGGAAAATCTAAGTTTACCCGTATACCCTTTAAGTATTGAATCAATCACGTTTAAGCGGTCAAGATTATGTGCGTTTTGCTCAATATCTTTAACTAGATGTTTCAGCCCCACCACGTCAACGTTTGATAGATTGATTTGTCTATAATTTTCGGCAGTGCTTTCGGTCGCTAAAAGAAGTATTCTTTTACCTGACATAGCGCACCTTTCAATAGGCGGAAAAACACCGAATACCTTTACCCCCGAATACTCTCTTATTTCCCTTAATAAATTCACGCTCAAAGTGTTGCACGCTAGCACCAGCGCTTTTATTTCATACCGTTTTATTTGGTCTACGTTTTTCATTGCTAAACGCATCAAATCATACTTTGTTCTATTGCCGTAAGGTGCATTTTTGTTGTCCCCTAAATAAATAAAGCGCTCTCTATTACAATTTTTTACAAGTTCACTTAATACAGAAATTCCACCGATGCCACTGTCCAAAACGGCAATATATCCACTATTCATACTTATTTGTATGTCGATAAAAGTAAATTTAGTAAAATTTAAGGCAAAAAGGTTAAATTCTATCTTAAATGTACTTGCATTTACTTTCATTTTGTGTTAAAATGGTTAGCGAAATCAAAAGTAACTAAGGAGTGCATACAAAATGCCAAACATTAAATCTGCAAAGAAAAGAGTTTTAGTAAACGCAAAAAAGACCGAACAAAACAAGGCTATCCGTTCGGCTGTTAAGACTGAAATGAAGAAGGTTGACCTTCTTATCAAAGAAAACAAATTAGAAGAAGCAAAGGCTAGCCTTGCTGCTGCATTTAAGGCTATTGATACCGCTTGCTCGAAGAACATTTACCACGCAAACAACGCTGCAAACAAAAAGTCAAAACTTGCTAAAAAAGTTGACGTTGCTATTGCTACCGCTGTTCCCGTAGTAGAAGAAGTTGTTACCCCTGCCCCTGTGGAAGAAGTTGCTCCCGTTGAAGAAGCACCCGTAAAGAAAACCACTACTAGAAAACCTAGGGCTAAAAAGGTAGACGCTGAAAAAGCAGAATAATTTAGTTTAAAAATTTAAGGCTTCGCATTTCATTTTGCGAAGCCTTTTTTTTTGCTTTTATATATTAAGTTTAATCATTAATTTTTACTACGTTTTTTAGCGTTACCTTAAATGCCGTATATCCGTCTTTACTTATAACCGAAACATCGCCATGGTGAAGTTCTACTATTTTTTTTACAATTGCAAGCCCTACGCCACTGCCCTCTACGTCCTTAGCGCTTTCCGTGCGGTAAAACTTATCAAATATCTTTAAGCAATCTTGTTGCGAAATTTCGACGCCGATATTCTTTATAGTTACGCTTAAAACGCCGTCTTGTTCTGTTCCTATAACGTCAAGCGTTCCACCGACAAACGAAAACTTAACGGCATTATCAATTAAATTTATCCAAACTTGTTTTAGAAGGTCTTCGTTTGCTTTTACTAAGTATTCTTCAAAATCCACGTTTAGAATAAGATTTTTTTCCGTCCACTTGTTTTCAAGTAGCAATATACACGAACGAATTTGTTCAGAAACGTTAAATTCCGTTACCCCTGTTAATATATGTTGCTTTTCTATTTTGGTAAAGTTTAACGAACTAAACGCAAGTGAAGACAGCCTTTTTGATTCTTCTATTATGATGTTAAGATATTCTTTTTTTTGCTCTTCTGTTAAGTCGTCTTTTGTTAAAAGTTCAGCAAAACCTTTTATAGATACTATCGGCGTTTTAAATTCGTGGGCAAATTCATTTACAAAGTCGGCACGCAAAAGTTGTATATTTTCAAGTTCAGCCGCAAGTTTATTGAACGCTTCGGAAACTTGCCTGTATTCAGGACTTTTACCCAAGTTTATTCTCACCTTAAAATCACCTTCTGCAAGCGCTTGCATTCCGTCTATCATTTGGTTTGCAGCACGAAAAACAAACTTACTTACTATATACGTTATTATTATGCCCATTATAACGCTGGCAAGCATTATTAATAGCAAAAATAGTGTTGGCGAAATGTCAATGGACACAAAGTAAATTATCCCTGCGCCCATTAATATATATAGAGTTACACCTAATAAAAGAAGCGTTGCTACTATTATACCCAAGGACGCTAACATAAAGAAGAAAGTTATTCTTCTTCTACTTTGCCTATCCGAATACAACTTACTCATACGTTTTTAACCGCCTTATATCCTAGCCCCCTGACCGACTGAATTTCAAACTCTTTCCACCCTTCAAAGCGCTTTCTAAGCCTTGCTATATGCACGGTAACCGTTTCCCAACCCGTATCGCAGTCCATACCCCAAATTTCATCCATTATCTGTATTCTCGTAAATATTTTGTTGGGGTATGATAAAAGTTTATATAAAAGTTGGAACTCTTTTTGTGGCAACTCTTGTACCAATCCGTCTTTTGTTACGGTAAAGGACTCACTGTCAACCACCACTGAACCTATAACTATTTTCTTTTCGTCGTTTATTTTAGCTCTACGAAGCAATGCTTTAACGTGTAGTAAAAATTCTTCTAAATCAACAGGTTTTACCATATAATCGTCTATTCCTGCTAAAAAACCCTGCTTTCTATCTTCTGAAAGCTGTTTAGCAGAAACCATTAAAACGGGCAGTTCATCGTTAAGAGTGCGTAACGTTCGTGTGAACTCATAACCGTCCATATTCGGCATCATCACGTCAACAACTGCAAGATTGACTTTAACGTTATCGGTTAATTCAAGCGCTTCTTTTCCATCGCTTGCAGTATAAACGTTATACCCCGAACGTTCAAGCACGGCACGCATTAGTTTACGAATATTTTTATCGTCATCAACAATAAGAACGTTTACCATTATATCTTCCTTTGTTTACTTTATAATAAATCTTTTAAATATTTTATCACTATATTAACTTTTAGTCAAGTATATAAAAAGCGGTGCAAAATCGCACCGCTTTGATTTCTTTTATAATAATTCGTGTATTCCGTTCAACACAAACGTTGGCTTAACGTCACTCTCTTCATAGTCTTTCATAGTTGCCTCACCGCTTAAAACAAGCACTGTGTCCACCCCTGCGTTTACACCAGAGGCAATATCCGTATACAACCTATCACCAAAAACTACCGTATCTTCTTTGCTTATTGAAAACTTTTCCATTGCGCTGTAAATCATGCTAGGCTCTGGTTTACCGATAAAAATAGGTTTTTTACCCGTTGCCTTTTCTATACCAAAGCACATAGAACCACAGTCGGGTATATACCCAAAATCTACGGGGCAAACCCAATCGGGATTTGTTGCATAATACGGCACGTCTTTTTTTGTAAGCATCTTGCAAGTGTTTTTTAACTTTTCACTTGTAAGTTCAGTGTCAAATCCAACAAGTACGGCACAAGCGTCTTCGTTATACTCTTCGGTAACGTTTAATCCGCTTTCAATAAGTTCTTTTACAAAAGAGCGTGTACCTTGAACGTATATTAAGTTTTTACCAAACTTTTCTTTAAAAAGCATTGTCGTTGCTTGGGTAGAAGTATACATATTTTCTTTTGTAACTTTGGTTAAACCAAGCTTATGTAGTTTTTCAACGTAATCTATCACCGACTTTGAAGAATTGTTTGTTATAAAAACGTACTTTCCACCGTTTGACTCTATTTTATTTAAAAGCTCCTCAACGCCGTCAAATAAGTCGTTGTCAAGATATATAGTTCCGTCTTGGTCAAACAAAAAAAGTTTCTTTTTATTAAGTTTAGAAAAATCCTTGCCTAAAACGTCTAATTTTTTCATAAGTTCTCCGTGTTAATTAAAAATCATCGTCTTGACGAGCTATGGACACTATGGACGGATTTTCAGTGAGTAGTTTTTGAATTTCCATTGCACTTAAAATTTTATCCGTGCTAAGCACCGCACTAAACGTTATATCTTCCCCGTCTTTTTTTGCGCTTATCTTAGTAAAACGCTCAACGTGAAAAGTCTTTTTAATTTGTTCAGTAACATTACCACTTTGGTCTTTATACACTAAATTAACCTTAACAAAATGATGCGCGTGGAACACTTTAAAATTTGTGTGCATAATACACTGTAACAAAATTATAAGCACTGTTGCTACAATAGAAAGAATATACCAACCAGCGCCCGCAGCCATACCTATTGCAGCCGTTGCCCAAATACCCGCAGCAGTTGTTAAACCGTGCACCATTTCCTTATGATAAAATATCATGCCTGCACCTAAAAAACCTATGCCAGAAACTATTTGCGCAGCAACCCTTGACGTGTCGGCACCCTCAAACGCAAACATTGATATTATCATATACAAACACGAGCCGATAGACACGATTGTATGTGTTCTTATCCCTGCTTCCTTAAAGCGCATTTTACGCTCAAAGCCGATTGCAAAACCTATTATTAGGGCTAGAAACAATCTTAACACAAGTTCAAGTATAATTAGGTCGTCTGAAAATATTTGTTGAGCAA
>JAZNFN010000092.1:0-9096 GCA_045576035.1 Christensenellaceae bacterium | reverse complement strand
AATTTATTTTTGAAAAATTTAATTTCAGCCTTTCTAACAAAAGGAAGTGCAACACACAAAGAAATCAATGAAGAAAAAACTATTGATAAATAAATTATAAAGTAAACCAAAAAGGAACCTTCTAAACTTTCACAAAACACTATTGGAATTGCACCAAAAAAAAGAATTCCTACAAAGATAAACACTAAAATATTATACTTTCTTCTTATTGGTGAGATAATTTTGTTCATATATAACTCCTTACTTAATTAAGTATATCATATAATAATAAAAATTGTATAAGATTTTGATAAAAAAATATAACTTTGGCATTTAGGTGTGTGCTTGTCATATAAAAGAGCCATCGCTTCACTTTTTATAAAAAATAAAAAAATTAAATACTCTTCAAGTGGTAAAGATATAAAAAACTAGACATAAATTATTGCTTTTGTTATTTAAGTTGTGTTACAATCATAAAAAGGGAAAAAACGGTTATAATTATGTTGACGGTATTAATGACGGCGCTTGGCGTTGGCGGTGCAACTGTTATCGGCGCTTGTATTGGGTTTATTTTTAAGAAAGTTTCGCATAGGTTTAGCGATATAGTTTTATCTTTTGCGGCAGGCGTTATGCTTGCTGCCGCTGTGCTTGGTCTTATTATTCCATCAATCGAATACGGTGGAAGTAATTTAAACGCAGTTTTAATAACTGTTTTAAGTATTTTTCTTGGTGCAGTATGTTTAAACTTTATTGATAAACTTGTTCCCCACTTACATAAACTTGCAGGCGGAGATATTGAAAAGCATAAGGAAAACGTTAAACTAAATAAAATACTTTTATTTGTTATGGCTATTGCTATACATAACTTACCCGAAGGCATTGCGGCAGGCGTTGGGTTTGGTTCGGGTAATACCACGGGCGCACTTATTATTGCAGGCGGTATTGCACTTCAAAATATCCCCGAAGGTATGGTTATAATCGGACCTATGCTATCTGCGGGGCTATCAAAAAAGCGCACCTTTATCTATGCAATGATAACGGGGCTTGTTGAAGTTTTAGGCACGTTTATCGGATATTTTGCAGTATCCATTGCATCGGCAGTTTTGCCTTTTGCACTTGCTTTTGCAGGCGGAACAATGCTTTACGTTATAAGTGATGAAATGATACCAGAAACTCATTTACACGGCAGTCAGCGTGGCGCAACTTATGCGTTGCTTGTAGGTTTTTGCTTGATGCTTGCAGTGGACGTACTTTTAGGATAGGAGAAATTATTATGAAGATTACGCTTAACCCCGATAAAGAAGTTGTTAAAACTATTAAAGAAGGCTTAAAAAGAACGGGTGGATATTGCCCGTGTAGATTAAGCAGAACGGAAGAATATAAGTGTATGTGCGAAGAATTTAAACAGCAAATTGCAGACCCTGAATTTGAGGGGTTTTGCCATTGCTTGTTATATTATAAACAAAAATAAAAGGAGCAATAAAAATGGAAGTAATATTGACCAAAGAAAATTTTGAAAACGAAGTTATTAAGAGCGATATCCCCGTAATCGTTGATTTTTGGGCGACGTGGTGCGGACCGTGCAAAATGATTGCACCTGTTTTAGAAGAAATCGCAAAAGAGTACGACGGCAAAGTTAAAGTTGCCAAAGCCAACGTTGACGATGAGATGCAACTTGCCGTTGAATACAAAGTTGAAGTTATCCCCACCCTATTCTTCTTTAAGGACGGAAAGGCAGTTAAAAAGACGGTTGGCGTTCAAACCAAGCAAGAAATTTTACAAACGGTATTCAGTTTGTAAGCAAAAAAGACTAAACAAAACGTTTAGTCTTTTCTAATAAATTAACATTAAAAAAGCACACCGTAATTCACTTTTTTATGAATAGTGTGCTTTTGTGTTAAGAGAATTTTGTTTTATTTTGTCTTTTTTAATTTTTGATAAGTTCTTTCAATTCCACGGTCAATTAAACGCTGTACTACAAAATTTGCTCCAACGTGGACGGCTTCGATTGCAAAAATTTTCTTTTTGTTTTTGTCGTATCCGATAATTTCACCAGCCATACCTAAATGAGAAGTATCTAAAAAATATCCAATTTCATTATAGCGATAAAACGAATTTTTCTTAAAAAGGTGGAAAACGTGAACGCCATCGCTGTCTAATATGACGTAATTAAAACGAACCCACAAAAACCCGAAAATAGAAAGGAGAGAAAAGGCGGAAAAAATTGTTGCACAAAGGATTAGTGAAGTAATATTTTCAAGTGATGAAATACTTCCGATTATCGCCAAAGCAAAAAAGATAACTGCAAATACAAGGAAAAAGATAGACAACGCTTTTGGTGGTTTAGTTCGGATTGTATCTTGATTTTCTATTTTCTTTTCTTCTTTGGATTTAGCACGGAAGAAAAACGAAAAAACAAGTGGAAGAATAATAGCAATCAAAATTGGTGTTATGAAATGATACATATTGTTTTCTCCTTTTCGTTAATTTTTAAAAAACTTTTTATAAAACATTCCATATAGAATGGTGGATATTACTACAAATACAACACACAAGCCGATTAGTATGTATGCAACGAATTCGGGGAAAAGTATTATCGGGCGTAAAAATAGAACGAATAGCGATAGATAGATAAAGAGCGAACACAACTTTCCGAACCATTTTGAACTGTTGACCTTTTCCCTTTCGTGAAAGGCTTTTAGCCCCCACTTTAACAGCAACAGTTCCTTTATCGCCATAAGCACGACAAGCCCAACGACCACAAAATACTGCGGAATAAGACAGCAAATAAGCGCCGCTTGCGTTAGTTTATCTGCAATGGGGTCAACAAGTTTGCCGAAATCGGTTACCATATGAAACTTTCTTGCAATAAAGCCGTCAAGCACGTCCGTAAAGCCTGATGCAATAACCAAAATTGCTGCGGTTACGGGCAATGAAAGTGACAAATAGCACACGACGATTATCGGTATCATTAAAATTCTTATGTAGCTTAATATGTTCGGCAAAGAGAAAATCTGCCCTGCCGTAAGCCTTTTTCTATAACGTTCGTCCATAATTACCTTGATATAAAGTATAGCACATAAAATCGCTTTTGTCAAAAGGGTTATTTGCCCTTTTTAATTTTGCCGTTTTCTATTATTATACGGTTATAATTTTTATCCTTAAACACCGTGCGGTCAAGCCCCGTTGCCGTGAACACCGTTTGAATATGTTCTACGGCTGAAATTAATTTTCTTTGGCGCTTTTTGTCAAGTTCACTCAGCACGTCGTCTAAAATTAGTATAGGATATTCATTAAAACGATTATAAAATATTTCCGCTTCGGCAAGTTTAAGAGAGAGTGCAACCGTTCGCTGTTGACCTTGTGAGCCAAAAACCCTAACGTCATCGCCGTTTAGGGTGAATTTAACGTCGTCACGGTGCGGACCGATTGTGGTAAAGCCAAGGCGCATATCACGCTCTAAGCCTAATTTAAGGTCTTCTTTTAGGGCGTAAGCAATTTCTTCTTCCGTGCCGAAATAACCGCTTTCAGTCTTCATTTTAAGCGTTTCTTTGCCGTCTGATAAAAGTGCGTGCTTTTTTTCTGCAATGGGCGATAATTCTTTAAGTAAATCGTTCCTTGCTTTAATTATCTTGCCTGCTTCTTTTGCTAGCTGAGTGTCCCAAATAGGCAAAGTCTCACGGATAATATAAGAATCGGGGTCTTTAAGAAGATTGTTTCTTTGCGATAAAATTTTATTGTAGCGTTGGAGAGCGTAAAAATAGGCTTTGGACATTTGCGATAGTGAAATGTTCATAAACCTACGCCTATCTTCCGGACTTTCTTGGACAAGTTTAAGTTCGGACGGGTTGAAAAACACGCTGTTTATATTGCCCATAAGTTCGCCGATTTTTAGAACTTGAAGTTCGTTGATATAAATGCTCTTTTTATCCGATTTATTAAACTCTATTTTAACCGATACGTCGCCGTAGCGTGAAACTGCAACGCCTTTAATCTCAGCGCTGTCTTTATCGTGTTTTACCACGAGTTTATCACGGTTGGCACGAGGCGAATAACCCGTGCAGAGATAAAATATCGCTTCTGCCGCATTGGTTTTGCCCTGAGCGTTTGCACCCGTTAAAATATTTATTCCGTCATTAAAAGAAAATTCTTCTTCAACGTAATTACGGAAATTTTTTAAGAATAATTGCTTAATATACATCTTATTTTTAAAATTTTTAAAATAGTCAGCCGAAAAACTTTATTTTATTTTTAAAATATTATATAATGTTTTTTACTTAAAAGCAACTGATAAAGAGGATTTGTTTTGATGGAAAAGGAAAATTACGAGATTTTATGGGAGCAGACCTTTTTGCCTGAACTAGAAAAAACGGTCAGCGCAATAGCTTTTGAAACTTACGTTAAAAAGCTTAAACCCGTAGCAATCAAGGGCAATAAGATTATTTTGGCGTCCGATACGCAGTTTTTTGTCGATTCGGTTAGGGAAAATAAGAGCATAGGGCTTAAAATCAAAGAAGGGCTTACTAAGTGCAATACCTATATTACCGATTTTTCCGTCGTCCTTGCTGAAAGCAGAGAAGATTATCTCCGTCAACTTGGCGAAGAGGACCGTGAAAAAGTGGAAAACCAAGGCTCGCCCGTCAACCCCAAGTTTACTTTTGA
Source organism: Christensenellaceae bacterium (assembly GCA_045576035.1). Lineage (GTDB taxonomy): Bacteria > Bacillota > Clostridia > Christensenellales > Borkfalkiaceae > UBA1259. The sequence continues at coordinate 4,455 of JAZNFN010000092.1, read as the reverse complement.
ATCGTTCGTTGTGGGTTCTTCTAACGAGTTTATTTATGCTGCCGCAAAAGCCGTTGCAGATAACCCTGGCGAAGCGTATAATCCACTTTTTATACACGGCGGTACGGGGTTAGGTAAAACGCATATACTTATGGCTATTGCTAACTACCTTAAAATTCATAAGCCACGCTTAAACGTTTTGTATGCAACTTGCGAACATTTTACCAACCAAATGGTTGAAAGTTTAAGTAAAGGTAAACTTACCCCTGCCGATTTTAGAAGAAAATACCGCAACGTTGACGTGCTACTTATCGACGACGTGCAGTTTTTGGCAAAAAAACAAAGTACGCAGACCGAATTTTTTAACACGTTCAATGAACTTGTTGCGCAGAACAAGCAGATTGTTTTAACTTCTGACCGCCCACCGCACGAAATTGAACTTTTAGAAGAAAGGCTTAGAACTCGTTTTGAAGGCGGACTTCTTGCCGACGTACAAGAACCGGACGTTGAAACTAAAATCGCTATTCTTAAAAGAAAAGCCGAAGAACAAAAATGCGTTGTTGATATTAAAGTTTTATCATACATTGCCGAAATGAGCGATTGCGATATTAGAACGCTTATAGGTAAACTTACAAAAGTTGTGTTTGCAAGCAAACTTCACGAAAAGCCTATAACCATTAGTCTTGTAAACGATGCGCTTAAAGAAAGCGCTGGTGAAAAGCAAGAAGAACTTCAAGCCGACGATATTATAAATTGCGTTTGTGATTTTTATAAGGTTAGCAAGGCTGAACTTTTATCTAAGAAAAAAACTAAGGAAATTGCACTTGCTAGACAAGTGGGAATGTACTTAGTTCTTGATATGATGAGTTTACCACAACTTACCGTTGCAAAGTGCTTTGGCAGAGACCATTCAACCGTTATCTATGCTCGTGATAAGATGATTGAGCAGATGGAAACGGATACTAAACTTAGAGTGGAAATAAACGATATTAAGAAAAAACTTTTAAAGCAATAATTATATGACACGTTTTACCGAAGGAAAATTTGATGCGGTTGTAATCGGCGCAGGACACGCTGGTTGCGAAGCGGCACTTGCCCTTGCAAGAACGGGCTTTAATACGGCTATGCTTACCTTAAACTTAGACAGCATAGCCTTTATGGCGTGCAATCCGTCAATCGGTGGAACGGCAAAAGGTCAGATAGTGCGTGAAATAGACGCTCTTGGCGGTGAAATGGGTGTTAATGCCGACGGTGCGTTGTTGCAGATTAGAATGCTTAACCGTGGCAAAGGCGCTGCCGTACAGTCGCTTCGTGGTCAAGAAGATAAAAACTATTATCATACCTTGATGAAAAAGACGCTTGAAAATACGCCCAACCTAAAAATTCTTCAAGGCGAAGCAGTTGAAATTTTGACCGATGAGTCGGGCGAAAAAGTTACGGGCGTTTTAACCTCTTTCGGTGGCGTTTTAGAGTGCAAGGTTGCCATAATCGCTACGGGTGTTTACTTGAACGGTAGCGTTATTGCTGGCGAGTGGCGACAAAATTCTGGACCAAGCGGATTCCAAGCGGCAAATAACGGTTTAACTGAGAACCTTATTAAGTTAGGGTTTAAGGTTAGGCGATTTAAGACGGGTACGCCTGCAAGGGTGGACGCAAGAACCATTGATTTTTCGGCGTTAGAAATTCAAGACGGTGAAAGGGATATATATCCGTTCAGTTTTTTAAGCGAACGTGTTCCCGAAAAACAGCGCCCGTGTTATCTTACTTATACCAACGAAAGAACGCACGAAATTATTAGAGCAAACTTGCACCGCTCCCCACTTTACGGCGGACTTATTAAGGGAACGGGACCAAGGTATTGCCCGTCTATTGAAGATAAAGTCGTAAGATTTTCTGATAAAGAGCGCCATCAACTGTTCTTAGAACCCGAAGGCGCTGACACCAACGAAATTTACGTTCAAGGTATGTCAACTTCGCTCCCCCACGACGTTCAAAAGGCTATGTATAGGACGGTTAGGGGGCTTGAAAATTGCGAAATTATGCGCTATGCTTACGCTATTGAGTACGATTTCATTGATTCGCTTGACCTATACCCCACGCTTGAATATAAAAAGATTAAAGGGCTTTACACGGCAGGACAAATTAACGGCACAAGTGGATACGAAGAAGCAGCTGCGCAAGGTCTTATTGCAGGGCTTAACGCTTCGCTTGCCATGCGCAATGAACAACCTTTAATTTTAAGCCGTGATGACGGTTATATCGGCGTATTAATTGACGATTTGGTTACAAAAGGGACTAACGAACCATATAGAATGATGACCAGTCGTGCAGAGTATAGAATTGTTTTAAGACAGGATAACCCCGACTTCCGTTTGACTGAAAAGGGAAGAAAAGCAGGGTTAGTATCCGATGAGCGTTGGCAAAGATTTTTAAGTAGAAAAGCCGAATACGAAAAGGCAACCGCCCAAATGAACGTTACCATTAAACCCAAAGATGCTGAAAATATTTTGGTTAAGCACGGGTTTACTAAACCGCAAAGTGGCGTTACGGTGGCTGACCTTATAAGAAGGGGTATTTCACTAACTGAAATAATAGAAGAATTTGGCGGTTTTGAAGATATCAGTAAAGAAATTTTAGATACGGTTGAAATTGATGCTAAATACGAAGGGTATTTGCAAAAGGGCTTAGAGCAGATTGAAAAGGCAAAGCGTTTAGAAGAAAAACTTTTGCCCGACGATATAGATTACCTTTCCATTAAAGGATTAAGAATAGAAGCGCAACAAAAACTTGATAAAATCCGCCCACGCTCTCTTGGTCAAGCAGGCAGAATATCAGGTGTTTCCCCCGCAGATATTGCAGTGCTTATGGTATATTTAACAAGATAGGCTCTTTCGCAAAATCTGACTGGTTTTTGGCTGAAAAACACTGCAAATTACTTTGCGTTTTTTTTGGGAACAGACCGCTTTTGGTATGCCCCCAAAAAAGAACGCTTGTTCTTTTTGTGTTTTCCTAGCCAAAGCGCAAAGTATTGCTAATCAGTCATCTTTTGCTCAATCGCCTATAAAAAGAAAACAAGAAATATTGCTACTTATATTAGCGATTTTTAAGAGAGTATGAAAATAGCACACTATGTTTCATTTTTAGAAAGTAGTGTGCTATATTTTTTGTATATTATAATTTTTAATTGTATTTATTTATCTCTGCCAACTAATTCATCTAAGGATACACCGTATAAATCAGCAAGTTTAACGCAAAAATCAATGCTTGGCAAAATCTTACCACTCTCCCAACGGCTTATATTTTGATGAGAAGTGTTAATTTTACTTGCCACCGTTGATTGACTTAAACCTAATTTTTCTCTTTGTTCTTTGAGCGCTTCGCCATAATTTAACGAAAATTTGCTTTCCATTGCAAAATTAAATAACAGCAGGTGGATAAGCAAGCAGTGCGCAAGTAAGGGCGCAAGTCGTGCACATAAGTATAAACATTATAAAACAGCCGACAGCGCCAACCGCAACGCCAGCGATAGCAAAGCCTTTAAGTTTATACTTGTTAGAATTTTTGTTGAACTGAACAAGAGCAACGATAGAAACTATCATACCCGCAGTAGCAATTAAACCTAAGTCAAGAAAACCGATAACGAAGCTTGCGCACGCTAATATAAAACCTACAAGCCCCATAACTTGAAGTTTTTTGGGTTCGGTACTTTCATTTACAGGCTGAGAAGCGGGCTGAGTTTGAACGGAAATAGGTTGACCATTCGTTTCAGTTACAACGGGGTCTTCTGAAATGGCAGTTTCTTGAACGTTGTCGTTAACGGGCGTGGTAGAAATAGAACTGCCACAGAAAGAGCAAAAACGTGCGCCGTCGGGAAGTTCTTTTCCACAATGAATACAAAACATAAACTTTTTCTCCTTTTACAAATCTTTAAATTTATTATATCACTAATATAGTATATTGTCAAGGGGTATAAATTTTAAGCGTTTAAAATAAGCAACGTGTTTAAGTTATTTACAATTGAAAAAACGTTAAAAATTAAAAAGATAAAACAATAAACTGTAACTGTTATTCCAAGGCTAAGCAACTTTTCTTTTTTTCTAATTGAGTAAATTGTTCCGATTAACGATAAAATCAAGCAAGAACATTGCACTATTAAACTATATGCGCACTGAATTATATTTAAGATGTGCGTTGTGTAAGCGAAAGCCTCTGCGCCTAAGGAACGGCTTACTGTCAGTTGTAATATTGAAAAAACAAGCGAACCAAAAATTGTAGCACATAAAAGAATAATGCAACTAACAAGACATAATTTGTTGTTTTTTATAGGGGAAGCGACAAAAGTCGTGTTTTGCCCTTGCTGAATTTTAGTTCCGCAAAATGAACAAAAATCGGCTTGGTCGGGAAGTTCTTTTCCACAATGAATACAAAACATAAACTTTTTCTCCTTTTACAAATCTTTAAATTTATTATATCACT
>JAZNFN010000091.1:0-9068 GCA_045576035.1 Christensenellaceae bacterium | reverse complement strand
GCTTCGCTACGATGGCAAAGCCGAACCGAAGTTCAATCCGTATATCGCCTACTCCAATGAAAAAAGCACCCAAAAGGTGCTTTTTTCATTGGAGCGGGTGATGAGAATCGAACTCACAACCACAGCTTGGGAAGCTGTTGTTTTGCCACTAAACTACACCCGCACAAAGTGCAAATATTCTTTCTTTGCACTTTACTATTCAACTCGTTTTATTATATCAAAAAAAATATTGTATGTAAACTTTATTTTGCTTAAATTTTAAAATAATCCGTAAAAAATCATACCTAAAAGGGCGGAAATTAAAATCAAGAAGATTGGCGAGATCGCCTTTTTTCGTAATTTTTTGTAGATAAAATGCACACTTGCTGATATCGCAAATATTACCAAGGTTTTCCAATCAAAGACTATTCCGTCAGAAACTTTTTCAAGCGATAAAATTACCGTTAAAAACATTATTATCGCCGTGCCTAAAATTAGCCCCACAACAACGGGGCGAAGTCCGTTTAAAAACGCTTTAACGCCTGCGAACTTTAATAGACCTTTTATTACCGATGCTATTATTAAAATTATTATAAACGACGGTAGAACTACACCAAAAGTTGCCATTAAAGCGCCTAAAATTCCACCCTTAGTTGCACCGATAAAAGTTGCCATATTTATTGCAATAGGACCTGGGGTGCTCTCTGCAACTGCGATAAAGTTCATAATTTCTTCGCTAGTCAACCATGCGTTCGCCAAAACTTCATCTGTAAGAAGTGGAATCATTGCATATCCACCGCCAAACGATACTATACCAATCTTAAAAAAAGTTAAAAACAAATCCAAAAGTAAGGGCATTTATTCATCCCCCTTTTTATCTTTGTTCTTATCGGTTTTCTTAAAATATGAAAATAGATATACGCTAAGTCCTAAAACACCGCCTATTAAAATGAAAAACACCGAAGAAAAATCCACTGCAAATATAGAAAACGCTACAAGGCAAACGCAAGTTAAAGTAAGAAGTATTACGTTAAACGCCGTGCGTTTTAAGTGCTTAAACATTTTTATCCCAGCAGACATTATTAAAAACACTACGCACGCTTGGATACCCTTAAACGCATACTGCACGATAGTAAGTGATAAAAACGCATCAAAAAATAACGATATTACAAAGATTATTATTAAGGACGGCAAAACTACGCCAAGCGTTGCGAAAAGCGAACCGAAAAATCCGCATATTTTATAACCTATATACGTTGCGGAATTTATGGCAAGCGGACCGGGCGTACTTTCTGCAATTGCTATTACGTCCAGAAATTCTTCGTGTTCTATCCATTTTTTTCTTTCTACAAGTTCCCTTTCGATAATCGCAATCATTGCATATCCACCGCCAAAAGTGAATAATCCGATTTTAAACATCGCAAGGAATAGCGTAAAGAGAGTTTTTAATTTTTTCATATATATAATATTATAGTGTCCTTGCCCTTTTTTTGCAAACGTTTTTACACTAAAATTGAAGCCCACCGCAAAATTACGGTGGACTTCAACTTGGTTAAAAGAAAATTGTATGCTACAATGCTGGTATAGTTAGTTTTATTTTATCTTGGCACTCTATCAAGTCTTTTTTGCTTTAACTCATCAAGATTTTTGCAAACTTTATCTTTTCCGTCTTTAAGCGCTTTGTCAAAAGTTTCTTTTGCGCCTGCTAAATTGTTTTCTATCTTAGCTTTTTGAGCTTCAATTTGAGTCTTTTCTTCTTCGGTCAATTCAGCTTCTATTTCAGCAAGTATTTTATTTGCTTCTGCCTCAAATTCATCTGCGTATTCTTTTAATTCAGCAGCCGTAACACCGTCTTTAAGACCTTCAACTACGTTAGCAACTAATTCGTTTTCAATCACGAAAGTATCAAGAACTTCTTCAATTTCACTGGTAAGTTCTGCTATCTTTTCTTTGATTTTTTGGTCTGCCGAAACTTCTACTTCACTTATAACACTTTCAATTTGCGTTTTAAGTTCTTCTGCCACAGTTTCTTCTAAATTCTTTACAGTTTTGTCAACGTACGCATATACGCTTTCAAGTGTTACTATACCTTCGGAATTTTTGAGTACATCACTGTTTTCAAGACCAAGTGCAGTTACTATATCAGCAACTTGCGCATCAGTCAAAGCGTATGCGCCCATCTTCTCTGCAAACACCAACATTTCCGCAACGCTGTCAAGTGTTCTTGCCGTAGTTTTATATAGATTATACATTGTTCCGTCTACCAAAGAATAAGGTATATATATCGCATCAAGTAAAGCGCCCCTTGCTAATTCATACGTCTTGTTTGCACTTGCTTCAATCATCAAGTATGCGTCGGTTGCATAACTTTCCATTTTTTCGTGAGATTTAGATACTATTTCAATAAGTTTTTCAGTATCAAGTTCAATCGCTGCTTCAAGCGATACTTCGCCCGTTTCACTTGCAGACATAGCAAGTTTAAAGTCACTTACGCTGAGATTTTTAACTACTTCACTATTTGGGTGCGACTCTTTGAACTGTTCATACTTGCGGAGCAGTGAATACGCGCCCTCTCCGTCAACGGTTACGTTTATACTTGCATTTTTAGCGGTAGCAGTTATTTTAGCGTTTATTTTATTCAAAACATCTTGCGCCTTTTGATCTGAGTCTGCACTTACCGACGTGTTGATAACTTTGTTATCTTCTGAAATATATCCGTGTTCAATAGCTAAGTCAGTTATATCTTGAATAACCGTTTCAACGTCTTTGCCAACGAAGTCTGTTTCGCCGTAAAGAAGAATTTGACCGTCTTCATTCGTTCCACGAACGCTTAAAACTTTATTGTTGTTATCAAGCGTCAATTCAATTGACGGGTTAATGTCAAGACTAACGAACGACGTTGCCGATGCTTGACCACTATTGCCACCACAGCCGTAGAAAAACGGCATTGCTAAAATTAGCGACAAGCACAAAGTAATGATTGCAATTAGTTTCTTTTTCATACAAAAAACCTCCGTTTTTTTATTTGTTTGCTTATTAAACAATCATAACGGAGGTTTTGTTGCATTGATTTTAATTTTTTTTATTTTTTTGGATTATGCGGATTTTTTTGGTCCTTACCGACTAGTTTATCTCGTTCTTTGTTATAATTTTCTTTATTGATTTCTTTCTTAATGTTTATAATACTTTGCACACTTTGTTCAATCTTTTCAGTAAAATCTTGCTCATTTTCGGGCAAGTCGTCTAAAAACTTCAACGATTGCTCAAACAGTTCAATTTCTTTAACATACTCTAAAACAGTTTCAAAATCAGTAAAATCTAAAAATTCTTCAAGCCCGCCAATTTTTAGAAGATATTCTTTAATCGTCTCTGAATACTCTTCAATCAAATAGTCTTTATATTTTTGTTTGATTTCATCACTTGTTAGTCCACTCAAATCGTGACGGATATATTTATCAGGCAAGTCGGAAACACTGTCCACAATACCTTTTTCAGCGTTGCCAACACCTAATAACGAATAAAAATCCTCTCTTTCGATTTTGTTGGGTATTATGATTGAACTTGCTCCTTTATCAAAAAGAAAACTTTGCATATCTTCTTTTATTTTATCTATACGCGTATCCCACGAATCAGCAATTACTTTTACCGAATCACCTTCAAAATCTAGGTACCCTAGTTCCAAAACGTCGTCAAGATAATTTTGCATTGCAGTTGAAACGTCTTTTCCAACGTAGGTATCTTTTCCCTCTGCTAAAATCACGTCAGCGTCTTGATTTAGTGGTTTAACGTGAGTTACAACGTCATTTTCGTCGATTACAAAAGCCACCGATGGATTAATTTCTACCACAACGACCTTTTTTTCTGATACGGGAGGCACAAATAACGTTGTTGAAAGAATACACGTTAGAACTAACACGGTCGCCATTGCGGTGGCAAGAAAATACTTAAACGTTCTTCTTTTATTTGGTAATTTACTTACCGCAACCGAACGCTCACTATCCACGCAAGAAAGTTCGGGTAAAACTGAATCTATTTCTTTTTTCCACTTACTCTTCCAAAAAAACATTACTTTTCCTCCTTTAACGCGTTGCGTAGTTTTTCTACCGCACGTTTGTATTTTGACGTTACAGTCCCCGTCGGGCAATCTAATCGTTTAGCAATTTCCCTATGCTTATACCCCCACAAAACGTGCAAGGTTATAATGCGCTGTTCTTCTTCGGTTAAACAACGTTCCATCGCATCGGTTACCGTACCAAAGTTATCCTTAGTATCCACTGCGTGTATATCGTCGGTAACCACTTCACGATTTTTCTTGTTTATGACGTTAATCGCGTGATTTTTTGCAATTTGAAGTATCCAAGCCCTAGCGTTCGTACCTTCGTTAAACGACGATGCTCCGTTTTTTATCTTTAAATAAACGGTCTGCATAGCGTCTTCCGTATCTTCTCTATTATGAAAATAGGTATACAAAAACGCGTATACACCACGCCCCGTTTTAACGTATAGTTTTGAAAATGCGTCGTTATCACCGCGCGACGTAAGGACAATAAGTCTTCCCAAGTCTGCTTCGCTCATTTATCTCCTTATAACACGCCTTTATCTATTAAACATATAAAACCGTGTTTTTGTTGCACTATATTTCAATTTTTTAATCAAATCAATAATATTTTAACAAATAATATTATTTCTTGCAAACAAAAAACGCTTCCTTTTAAGAAAGCGCTTTTATTTCTATAAATAATTTTTTTAATTTTTCAACGTCTCTTACACCACTAATAGAATCTTTTTCAGACACACAACTTGCCGCAACCAAACTTGCAAAGTCAAGCATTTCATCATCTTTATAATCGTTATATAATGAGTAAAGACAACCTGCACAAAACGCATCGCCTGCTCCAACACTACCCTTTATAAAGTCGTTCGGCAGTTTTAGAGCATCTCTTACAGTTAAGTTTCCGCTTTTATCTATGCAGTAACCTTTTTCTGGACAATGAACAACGACTTTTTCTTTAACGCCAAGTTCCATTAACTGTTTCATTGCGTAAATTATGTTTTCTTCAATTAGTTTACCGTCTTTATCCCTTGGCTCTACGCCTATGACGTTACACGCTTCTATTTCGTTTATGATAGCGTAATCACAGTACGGCAAAGCACAACGAACGATTTTTTGAAAATCGCCACTGCTTTCACTAACTATATCTATTGAAGTCTTTATCCCCTTATCTCTAACCGATTTAAGAAGCCTTGCCATACCCGTGTTTCCGTCAACCAACTTATCAAACCAATCAAGAAGCATTAAATACCCTATGTGGAATATTTTGCAGTCAAGATTATCTACGTCAACGTCGTCAATGCAAAACTCTGCATTTGCGCCACGGTTGTGGAAGAACGTTCTAGCCCCCGAATGCTTTTCGGTTATAACGTCAGAGTAAGACGTGGGAACGGTTAAACTTTCTTTAATCCCACTAACGTCAATACCAACTTCTTTCATTTGTTCCTTGACAAAAACACCCTTTTCATCTTTGCCAATTTTACCATAGACTGTTACGGGTACACTTTTATCTATCTTTTTTATATCTATCGCAGTGTTGGGAACACATCCGCCAACTGCAATGCTTTCTTCCACAATGGTAGCAAGCATACCTTTTTCTGGATAACTTTGTACAATTTTAACGTTGTCGGTAAGCACGTTACCTGCTATTGCTATGCCTTTTCTTGTCATGCCTAAATTTCCCTTAAATTAGTTCATATCAGGAACTAACGGACCTGCAAGTTCTTTTACGAAAAATAATTTTCCTGGTATTGTAGGAATAAAACTTGACGGAATAAACCTTGTTGGTCCGTATCTTAAAGTCATCCAAAGGCTCATACCTTGCCACTGCATTCCACGTCCAAACGCTCCGTCAGCACCGCCTATGGCATAATCCGCACTAAACATTAATGCTGGTCCTATCGTGTTTGCTCTGCACGGAACAAGCGACGTTCTTGACTTAAACGAAGTGATTGCATTTTGCTCAATCGTAAGCGGATGAAGTTTGCAAGCGATTCTATAAGGTGCTTTAATCCACTCTGCATCGGAAGAATATTCACTCCCAAAATGTGGTTCCCAAAATGCTATGTGGCACATTCTACCTATGCCGTAAACAAGGACTAATTTTGCACCGTCTTTTTTAAGTGCCGATATTTTTTCAGGATAGGTGGGTAAATTTTCCTTGGTTGCAAAATTTCTATGGTCGACGGGTACGGTAAGTTCACCAAGCGGATTGTAAAAAGCGTTTTCCATTGCGTTTTGAAAAGATGCTTCGCCCGTTATGGTGTTACCGTCACTATCCGCCCATTCGTCCATATTAAAACACCAAACGTGTTCACAACTAACCTTCCATTCTTTTAGAAAGTACACTGCCCACTTATACATTCCCATAGGACCAACGGGAAGAATAAATGCTATTTTTCTACCAGCTTGTTTTGCGTTTTTAATTTCCTGTGCGATTTCGTGCCCCATTTTTACTTCAAACTCAGTTAGTCCTTCACATTGTATAGGCGTAAATTTTTCGTTCCAAAAATCTTGTTTTTCGGTAATCGCTTGGGGTGCATTTGAACAGCATTTATCTATCTTTTCAAAATCCCACCCTTCTGGATAAAAGCCTTCTAATAAACTTCCCTTTACTGTTGAATTAAAATCCATTTTTATTTTCTCCTTTCTTATTTATGTTTATCTTTTTTATGGTAATAAGCGCTTTGTCGTGCCTTTTAAGTATACCTGACATTGACGAAATCCTTCGGCATAGTCAGCACCACATTGATAACCACGATAACGTGAACAAGTTTTTACCATATCTGCAAAATCAATACCGTCGTGCTCTTTCATCCATACGACTTGACTTTCGTGACAGCAAAGCATTTTAATCTTTAAGTCAATAGTATCCGACACGTCTACATACATAGTGGGGTTAAAGTTTACACCCGCCAAAGTGTCCATATAATAAATTGGCACTAACTTTGCCACCTTTTTTTCTTTTGTATAGTAGTTTGGAAGCGTTGCTGTAAAACTTGCGTCAAAAACAAGTTTACTTACTGCCGTATGGTCTGGCATATAGTCGTCGGGTGCATGCGTTATTATTAAGTCGGGGTCTGCATAACGAATTACGTCAACCATTTTGTCACGAGCCTCTTTATTATCTGCATATATATCAAGGTCATCCAAACCAGCGCATATAACTTCTATCCCTGCAAGGCTTCCTGCCTTTTTCGCTTCTTCACGGCGAATTTTTCTAAGTTCGTCAGGCGGAATAACAACGTGTCCTAAATTCCCGCTTGATGCGTGGCAAACTATAACCGTATCTCCCCTTTGAACGCACTTTGCAAGTGTACCCGAACAAGCGATTTCTATATCGTCGGGGTGTGCACCTATGGCTAATATCCTCATAATCTTCACCTTTTTATTTTTTTATATTATTTTAATATATATTGATATAAAATACAATGTTATTTAATATGCAAAAAGAGTAAAATAATATACTTGATTTAAAATTAATATTGTGTTATACTCTTAGTATGAAAAAGTATTTTAAGCATAAGATTAAAAGTTTATTGGTAATAAATAAAATCGTAGTTATTCATTTTTTAAATCTTAACGAACAATTTAATCACGAAGAAGAGGCTCATGACTTTTGGGAACTTGTTTGTCCCTTAAAAGGAAACATTACTTGTACCGCTAACGGTAATCCCGTTAACGTTCAAGAAAGTTATTTAAACGTACATAAACCGTACGAAAAGCATTCGCTTGAAGTTAAAGGCGGTCAAAATGCCGAAGTTTTTGTTATTTCATTTGAGTGTTTGAGTGAAGCTATGCGTTTTTTTGCCGACAAAAAAATTAAACTGAACGCTAGGCAGTTAAAACAAATTAGGCAAATAGTTGAAATCGCAAAAAAAACTTACGATATCACCTTTTATAACCTAGATACAGAAAATATGTGTCTTTTACCACAGCCAACTCTTGGTGGTGAACAACTTATTAAAAACCTTGTTGAAACACTTCTTATTGATATAATGCGCACTCTTACTGAAACTGATAGCGGTAACGACGTGTTTTTACAAGAAGATGAAATAAATAATAAACTTGCCGAAATGATTATAAAAATCCTTAAAGACAACGTTTGCGGAAAACTTAGCATTAATGATATAAGCCGTCAAATAAATTATAGCAAAGCACATATTTTTAAGCAGTTCAAATCATCAACTAATAAATGCGTTATGGAATATTATCTTGAACTTAAAATTCAACACGCAAAAGAACTGCTTAAAAAAAACCAATTATCTGTTAAAGAAATTTCCGAACTTTTGTGCTTTGACACGCCAAATTATTTTTCTAAAACGTTTAAAAAAGTAGTTGGACTTACACCAACCCAATACAAAAAACACGCTTCTATGTAAGAAGCGCGTTTTGTTTTTGTTTGATATTTACTTAAATTATCTTTGTTGTTGGAGGTCGTAGTGAATATCGTAAGCCTTTTCTTCTTCGGTGAATTTACGTTTGGTGTCGATAACCTTTCCGTCGTTCCACTTTCTATCACCTACTTCATCAGCAGTACCCATAACGGTTACGTTTACTTGACGACGACGTGCAATAACGTGGTCCCAGTCAATAAAATAGATGTGTGCAAACAAGCCAAGGTCAAGTTTGCCATCTTTAATGGTTAAGGTTTCGCTTCTGCCAAAGAATACAGAACGGAGGTGTCCGTCAGTGTTCATTGAAGAATAGTCGCCTGGTTCATTAACGTGTCTACCATATTGAGCGTGGATAGGACCAGGGTGACGATATTGATGTTCTTCTGCAAAGTCAGGAATCATCTTTCTCATGATATCAAGAAGGTCGTGTTGAAGATATTCAAGGTCGAAAGAGTCGATATCGTGTGAACATTCTTGAACCATTACAGAACAAGTAGTGTGGTGTGATACGATTGCAACCGTACCATTCTTAACGCCAGATGCTTCTACGATTTCAAGAATTTCTTTTCTGATATCGTGGAAAGTAGGTATCCAACCTCTTGATTGAAGTTCGATTTCTTTTTGGAAAATTTTGAATTCCA
>JAZNFN010000090.1:0-2128 GCA_045576035.1 Christensenellaceae bacterium | reverse complement strand
TGGCAATAAGAATTCTATATTCTATTCTAAGTACCCTGAATGCGACGAAAATGCGCTTGTACTTGACGAAGTTGAAGTTGCAGTTCAAATTAACAGTAAAATGCGTACAAAAATGATGATTCCAAGCGAAGTTACAGAAGAAACTGTTAAAGAATTAATTTACGCTGACGAAAAACTTGCTAATGAGCTTAATGGAAAAACCATCAAAAAACTTATTATTGTTCCAAAGAGATTAATTAACATAATTGTATAAAGGTTAAAAAAATGAACAATATCCAAAATTTAAACCCAAAAATTGAAAGATACTCCCCCGTTTTAGAACACGGTTTAGACCAAACACAAGTCGCAAAGCGAATTGAATCTGGTCTAGTAAACAGTGTTAAACAAAAATATTCTAAATCGTATTTGAATATTTTTGTCAACAACGTGTGTACGTTCTTCAATCTTTTGGGTTTTTTGGTTTTTATAGCACTTTTATCTATCGGCGACAAAGCAAAGTTCTCAGACTTCTTTTTCGTTCTATTTTACATAGCAAATATTTCTATCGGTATAATACAAGAAATTAGGGCAAAGAAATGTATTGACAAACTTTCACTCGTGCAAAGCAAAACAACAAGAGTTGTTAGAGATGGCGAAATTGTTGAAATTGCTTCAACCGATATTGTTTTAGACGATATTATAGAAATCGGTTTAGGAAAACAAATTCCAACAGACTGTATAATAGCGAGTGGCGAAGTTGAAGTAAACGAATCGCTTTTAACAGGCGAATCGGTAGCTGTAAAAAAGAAAGTTGGCGACTTATTACTCGCAGGCAGTTTTATTACGAGCGGAACTTGTTTTGCTCGTGCTGAAAGAGTCGGCAAAGAAAATTACGTTGAAACGTTATCAGCAAAAGCAAAACAATACAAAAAACCGCATTCGGAAATTATGAATTCTTTGAAGCTGATAATTAAAGTTATTAGCTTTATAATAGTTCCTATTGCAATTGCGTGGATAGTTAAAACTATAATTTTAACCAATGATATGCCAGAAGCGATTTATAAAACGTCTACACCTGTTATCGGCATGATTCCAGCAGGTATGTTCTTGCTAACAAGCGTTGCGTTAGCCGTTGGCATAATTAAACTTGCTAGACATAATACTCTTGTGCAAGACCTTTACTCGTTAGAAATGTTGGCTCGTGTAGATACAATTTGCTTTGATAAAACGGGAACAATTACCGATGGAAAAATGAGCGTTAGCGAAGTCTATCCCCTAACTGAATCTTCTATACCCGTAAACGACGTTATTAGTTCTATGCTAGCAGCTTTAAAAGATAATAACCAAACGGCAATTGCTCTTTATAATTATTTTGGTCAAGAAAACAAATACAATTCTACGTTTGCTTTGCCTTTCAATTCTGCACGAAAGCTTTCTGCCGTAACGTTTGAAAACATGGGAACTTATGCGTTTGGCGCACCTGAATTTGTACTAAGTAAAGAAGAGTATTTGTTATATAAAACAAAAATTGATGAATATGCTCAAAAAGGTTTAAGAGTTCTAGTTTTAGCTAAATCTGAAAACGAATTACAAGAAAACTTTATTCCAAATGATTTTAAGGCAATCGCACTTATAATAATTGCCGACAACGTTAGAGAAGACGCTATATCCACAATCAAATGGTTTAAAGATAACGGAGTGCAAATCAAAGTTATTTCTGGCGATAATCCTATCACGGTATCAGAAGTAGCAAAACGTGTTGGTATTGAGGGTGCTGAAAAGTATATCAGTCTTGACGGACTTACCGACGATGAAGTATTCAGCGTTGCAAACGCATATACGGTGTTTGGAAGAGTTTCCCCCGAACAAAAAGCAATATTGGTTAAAGCCTTAAAAGACGCTGGTCACGTTACCGCTATGACCGGCGATGGCGTAAACGATATTCTTGCATTGAAAGAATCCGACTGTGCAATTTCCGTTGCCGCTGGTAGCGATGCGGCAAGAAACGTTTCCCATCTTGTATTACTTGACAACAATTTCAACTCACTACCCAAAGTCGTTTACGAAGGTAGAAGAGTTATTAATAACGTTCAAAGTTCAGCGTCATTATTTCTAATGAAGACTATATTTACTATGTTAATGGCGGTTA
>JAZNFN010000089.1:0-3856 GCA_045576035.1 Christensenellaceae bacterium | reverse complement strand
GGGCCCATAAGTTCGCTCATACCGTAGTTTGATGTTACAAGCATATCTTTACCCCACGCCTTGTGCATTTCTTCACGCATTGCATCGGTTAAAAGTTCGCTTCCAACTAATCCGATTTTAACGTTCAAGTCTTTTTCGGGGTCAACGCCCATTGACCTTGCAACTTCTGCAAGTCTTAAAGCATAAGACGGCGTTGCAACAAGAAGCGTTGTGCCAAAATCTTTCATATACATAATTTGTTTTTCAGAGTTGCCCGTTGATGACGGTACGATTGCCGCACTAATATTTTCAAGACCATAATGAAGCCCCAAAGCGCCCGTAAACATACCGTATCCAAAGCAAATTTGAGCAACGTCGTCGCTAGTTGCACCACCCATACACGCTATTCTTGAAACACAATCTGTCCAAGTCTTTAAGTCGTTTTCGGTATAACCAACAACGGTGGGTTTACCAGTAGTACCACTAGATGCGTGAATTCTTACCAACTTATTCTTAGGAACGGCAAAAAGACCAAACGGATAATTGTCTCTCATATCTTGCTTTGTTACAAAAGGTAACTTTGCTAAATCTTTAAGACTTTTAATATCCTGCGGTTTAACACCAACAGCGTCCATCTTCGCCCTATAAGCTTCAACTTTTTCGTAAACTCTATTAACCGTTTCTTGAAGCCTTTCTAACTGTAAGGCTTCAATTTCACTTCTTGAAAGAGTTTCCTCTTTTGACCAAATCATATTTACACCATTATAAAATTATTTTATTTCGTTTTCAATAGGTTTGTTAAACGCTTCGTACAATATCTTTTCATCAAGTTTTTTTGTAAACGCACTGACAACCACGGTAACAACACAAGAAAATATCATACAAAGAACGCCTGTTAGCGGAGATAACTCAACCCCTTTTTTAAGAACGTTGCCGATTCCCGCTGTAAAACCACCACACTGAATAGCGCCGAATAATACTGTAAAGGTTGCCGTAAAAATAAGACCACCCACTACCGAACAAACAGCTGCTGTTTTTGTGATTTTTTTATTGTAAAGCCCTAAAACAAACGGACCAAAGAAACAACCAGAAAGAGTACCCCAACTAAGTGACATTAAGTATGCTATTGCCGTTATGTTGTAAATCTTGTTTAGCATCGCAATAACAACCGAAAGAAGAATAAAACAGAAACACATCATTCGCATAATAAAAGTTACTTTTTTGTCCGAAGCATTCTTATTTATTGAGCCTTTATATAAATCAATAGAGAGTACTGATGCACTAGATAGCGAAACCGACGCTAAGGTAGACATTGAAGCGCATAAAATCAATACGCCAATAACACCTAATATTCCCCTTGGAATTACACCGTCAAGCATAATAGGAATAATATTGTCGGTGTTTCCACCAAACTCGCTTGCGTTGTCGAAAAATAAGTGGCTTAGTCCACCGACAAAGTATGCAATAAAGCCGATAATCATAGCAAAAATCGTAGTTATAACCATACCTTGTTTTATCGCCTTATTATCTCTAACCGAATAATACTTATGAACAGTTTGCGGTAGTCCGTAAACACCCATAGACGTAAGCAAGACAAGTGAAACTAACATAACTAACGGAGAATTCAAAAATCCGTTTTCACCATACTGTGGCAATAAACCAAAACCACTATTTGATAAGTCATTAAGTCCATCAAAGCCATTTACGTTAGAACAAGTAAAGAAGAAGATAAACATTACAACTACGCCAAGCAACATTATAATTCCTTGAATGAAATCGGAAAGCGACGTAGCAAAGTAACCACCAAATATTAAGTATAACGCAGTTATTGCTGCAAGCGCAATTACAACGACAGTTCCGTCAATTTGGAAAATCCTTTCAAAAAGGTTTCCAAGCCCGTTGTATACAGATGCGGCATAAGGAATTAAAAATACGAAAATGACTATTGCAGAAAGTGTTTTTAAGAACTTGCTATCATACCTTTTTTCAAAGAATTCAGGCATTGTTCTTGCTTGCAATCTTACAGTCATATTCTTCGTACGTTTCGCCATTATCGCCCAAGCAAGTAAACCACCTAATAGTGCATTGCCAATACCTATCCAAACAGATGAAAGTCCAAACGACCAACCGAATTTACCTGCATACCCTATAAAGATAACCGCAGAAAAATACGTTGTGCCATAAGAAAAAGCACTCATCCATCCGTTAAGACCTTTTTTACCAGCAAGCAAAAAATCATTGACCGACTTTGACCTATTACGAGTATAAAGTGCAATGGCGACCATACTTAAAGCATATAAACATAAAATCACATAGTCTAAAACCATATTTCTCCTGTAAAAATACCGCCATCAAGGCGGTATTTGTTAATGAATTTGCGTCTTAATGTAAATATAATAAAATACTAAATAATATTATATATACAAACATTAGAATTGTCAATTAAATAATACGAACAATGCGAATTCGTTGAAATTTATTGACTATTTAGGATATTTGGAAACAATTATGCCTTACATAATCAGTACGATTATCGATAGTAATTATAAAACGATAGTTCCTACTGAACGAACACGCAACGGTAAAATATCACAATCAGAATAAAATTCTTTCATTTTGCTTATAAACATATCTTTTTCACTGTTTTTAACAACGTTTAGTATGCTACCTGCAAAGCCACCACCATGTACCCTACTAGCACCATTTACGTTAAACGTTTTTGCTATGGCAAGTGCCTTTGGAATAGGTTGCTCAGTTCTACCTGAAACGTAGCAGTTTTGAAGTTTACACAAAGAACTTTCACCCGAAGCGTTAATCATTTTAATAAACGAATCGTAATCATTACCGTTTAGAGCGTTATACACACCATCAACACGTTCATTTTCTTCAAAAAAATGCACCGCACGCAATATCGCCCTATCTGACACACTATTATATATTTTAGGCAAAGAACGGAAAAATTCAGTTTTATCAATGTCTATCAAACGTTCTTTGTTCAACATATTTGCAACGGCAAACATTTCCTTAGGGATTGCAGCGTATTCATCGGTAAGGTCTGCGTGACTTCCACCTGAGTTAATCAATATCAACGTATAGTCGGATAAGTTGTTTTCAATATTTGTAACGGAAATTTTTTCTTTATTTGAGAAATCTAATCTTTTTAATCCACCAAATGCTATTGCAGTTTGGTCCAACAATCCGCAAGGCTTACCAAAATATACGTTTTCAGAAAACTGTGCTATTTTAGATTTTTCTTCGTTATCTATCTTTCCGTCGTTATACAAGAAATTCATAATTTCAGCAACTAAAACTTCAAATGACGCAGAACTAGAAATGCCCGCACCACCAAGAACGTTACTTGTAAAGCAAGCGTTAAAGCCACCAACGTTGTATCCACGCTCTTTTAGCCCAACAACTACTCCCCTAACAAGTGCAGAAGAAGTGCCGATTTTCTCATTACCATCTTTACTTAAATCTACCACAATATCATCGTAGCCTTCACTTTTAATATGTACAACATTGTTATCTGTTGGCAAAAATGCAGACAAAGTATCAAGGCTAATCGCACAAGACACAACACGCCCACCATTGTGGTCGGTATGATTTCCACAAACCTCAACACGCCCACTCGATGATGCAAAATACGCACAATCTGCATTGAATGATTTTTTAAACTTATCAAAAAGTTTTTTGTATCTTACGGTTTGAGACTCTGTTACTTCGCCATAAAGAGACGGGAAGAATTTTTCAATTCCGTCGAGAGTTTTGTACGCTGGTTTAAGGTTTGACATAATTGCCTCCAAAAATTCATTTTTAACAGTATATCACTTTTTTTTGCTTTTGTAAAACAATAACGCTATTTTTGCACAGTATTTAT
>JAZNFN010000088.1:0-2027 GCA_045576035.1 Christensenellaceae bacterium | reverse complement strand
CTTCGCATTGCACGTCATTTAAGAACGCCTGAATATAACGAACTTTTCGGTGGCGACCCTATGTGGATAACCGAAGCAGTTGGCGGTATGGGTGAAGACGGTAGGACGCTTGTTACTAAAAACAGCTTCCGTATGCTAAATACCTTGTACACGTTAGGCTCTTCCCCCGAACCAAACCTTACTGTTTTATGGTCTAATGCTCTCCCCGACGGGTTTAAGAAATTCTGCGCAAAAGTTTCTTGCGACACCGACTCTATTCAGTATGAAAACGACGATTTGATGCGCCCGATTTACGGTGACGATTACGCTATTGCGTGCTGTGTTTCGGCAATGAAAGTCGGCAAACAAATGCAGTTCTTTGGTGCACGCTGTAACTTAGCAAAACTTTTACTTATAGCGCTTAACGGTGGTTTTGATACGACAAGTGGCGTTCATATCGGACCGCAAATGCCCGTTCTTGAAAATCTTGATTATGAAAGCGTTAAACAGCGCTACGATGTTTATATTGAGTGGCTTATGCGCCTTTACGTCAACACTATGAACGTTATACACTATATGCACGATAAGTACGCCTACGAAAAAACACAAATGGCGCTTCACGATACCAACGTGGGTAGGTTTATGGCGTTTGGCGTAGCTGGTCTTTCAGTTGTTACCGACTCTCTTTCTGCAATTAAGTTTGCTTCGGTTACGCCCGTTAAAAATAATGACGGATATATCGTGGACTTTGAAACGACAGGCTCTTTCCCCAAATACGGCAACGACGACGACCGTGTTGATTTAATGGCAAAAGACCTTACTCATCAAGTTATAACTGAACTTAGAAAAACCCCCGCTTACCGTAACGCAGAGCATACTCTTTCCGTTCTAACCATAACTTCAAACGTTATGTACGGAAAGAACACGGGCGCAACGCCCGACGGCAGAAAGGCGTTTACCCCGTTTGCCCCAGGCGCTAACCCTATGCACAATAGAGAAGAAAACGGTGCACTTGCGTCGCTTAACTCTGTTGCTAAAATCAGTTACGACGACTGCCGTGACGGAATTTCTAACACGTTCTCTATTACCCCCAACGCTCTTGGCAGAAACGAAGAAGAAAGGATAAATAACCTTGTTTCTATCCTTGACGGGTACTTTAAGAAAAACGCACACCACGTAAACGTAAACGTCTTAAACCGTGAAACGCTTATGAAAGCATACGAAAACCCCGAAGCATATCCAAACCTTACTATTCGTGTATCGGGCTATGCGGTAAACTTTAATAAACTTTCTCGTGAACAACAAAAAGAAGTCATTTCAAGGACGTTCCACGAAAGTCTATGAGCAGTTTAACAGGTAAAATTCACTCTTTTCAAAGTCTTGGCACGGTGGACGGTCCGGGCGTTAGATACGTTGTGTTTATGCAAGGCTGTAATTTACGTTGCGGTTGTTGCCATAACCCTGACACTTGGGCGTTTAACGGCGGAAATGAATATAACGTGGTACAAGTTTTTAATAAGGTTTGCCGCTATAAAGAGTATTTTGGAAAGGACGGCGGAATAACCGTTTCGGGCGGTGAACCACTTTTACAAGCACCGTTCGTTAAAGAACTTTTTGCACTTTGCAAAAAAAGTGGTATTAATACTTGCCTTGACACTTCTGGTAGTGTTATAAACAACAGCGTTATATCTCTTTTAGATTACACCGATAGAGTCTTGCTTGATATAAAGTACACTGATAACGACCTTTACATTAAACACGTTGGCTGTAAACTTAGTTTCGTACTTGAATTTTTAAGCGTGCTTAATCAAAAAGGCGTGCCAACCACTATTCGACAAGTTATTATTCCCACAATTAACGACGATAAAGATAATATTTTAAGGCTTAAAGAGTTAAGTAAAAATTTCGATTGCGTGGACAAAATTGAACTTTTGCCTTTCAAAAAGATATGTCAAATTAAGTACGATAATATGGGACTTAAATTCCCGTTCGGGCATTTACCCACCCCCACAAGCGAACAAATGCAAGAGTTAAACACCTTGCTTAAT
>JAZNFN010000087.1:0-4725 GCA_045576035.1 Christensenellaceae bacterium | reverse complement strand
AAAAGTTTAGAAAAAAACGACGTTTTGCTTGAAATTGACGTAAACGGTGGACTTGAAGTTAAAAAAAGTTTTCCATCAGCAGTTTTAATAATGCTTACACCGCCGTCCGAAGAAGAAGTTAGAAATAGGCTTATGAAACGCAGTACTGAGTCAATGGAAAAAATTAAACTGCGTATGAAGCGTATGGAATATGAATTAGAGCAGAGTTCTAAATACGATTACGAAGTTGTGAACGACGACCTAAGCGAAGCTATAATACAGGTTGAAGATATAATAAAAAACGAAAAAATAAAGTAACAATCATATAAAAGGAGAATTTAGATATGATACATAAACCCCCAATTGATGAATTGGCAAATAAGATTGGTTCTAAATATGAACTTTGCATCGTTACAAGTAAGCGTGCAAGACAACTTATGGAACAAGCGCAAAACCAAGGATACAGCGAACTTCCTAGCAAAGAAAAACCGTTGTCTGTTGCCGCTCAGGAAATTCAAGACGGCAAACTTGTTGCTACCAACGATTAAGATATAAATGTGTTCATCTTTGGCGGTGAACATATTTTGTTTTTATAGATAACTATGTACGCTGACGTAATAGTAGATATTAATCACGCCGAAGTAGATAAGGTGTTTGAATATAGCTATGAAGACTGCAAGATTACTCTTGGCAGTCGTGTTGTCGTACCTTTTGGAAAAAAATATCTTGAAGGGATTGTTATCGGCGTAAAACAAACAAGTAATTATGATGCGGATAAAATAAAGCCGATATATACGCTTCTTGAAGAAACGCCCGCTCTTACCCCCGAAACCTTAAAATTAATGGATTACGTCCGTACTACTTGTTACGTTACAAGGGCTTTGGCGTTAAGACTTTTTTTGCCGTCTGAAATGCGTAAGGGTAAGATAAAAGAGCGTTTTGTTCGTTACGTTTCAATCGCTGATGGTGTCGACGTAGAACAAGCGATAGATTCTTTGCGGAAAATGGCAATAAAGCAAAAAGACCTTTTACGATACTTAGAAGAAAATGGAAAGAGTAAGTCTAGTGAACTTGCCGAACTTTTTAGCATATCCGCAATAAACGGCTTAAAAGAAAAGGGATACGTTGAGTTTAGCGAAGAAAAAGAGTTGCGTTCGCCATATAAAGGTTTAAACGCAGACAAAAAACAAGTATCTTTAACTGAAAAGCAAATTGATGCCGTCAATAGTATTAAGCAAACGGATAAAACGGTAAGTCTAATTTTCGGTGTTACAGGAAGTGGAAAAACCGAAGTTTATCTTAACTTAATAAACAGTGTTATTGAGCAAGGAAAGAGTGCTATAATGCTTGTGCCTGAAATTGCACTTACACCACAAATGTTAAAACAACTTCGTGCAAGGTTTGGTGATGACGCTGCAATTTTGCATAGTGGACTTTCGGCGGGTGAGCGTTTTGACGAGTGGTGGCGACTTCGTAACGGTGAAGCAAAAATTGCAATAGGTGCAAGGAGTGCGATTTTTGCACCGCTTGAAAATATTGGTTTAATTATTATCGATGAAGAACACGACGGAAGTTATACGAGTGAATCTTCACCGAGATACTCTACTATTGATATTGCTAAGTTTCGTGCTGAAAATTGCAATGCGAAACTTGTTTTAGGCAGTGCAACCCCGTCTATCGAGAGTTTTAAAAATGCTACTGACGGAATTTATAATTTAATTGAACTTCCAGATAGAATCAATAAAAAACCACTTCCACACGTTGAAGTTGTAGATATGAGAAAGGAAGTAATGCGTGGCAATAATACTCCTTTTTCAAGCGCATTAAAAAGCGAGATAGAAGAGTGCTTGAAAAAAGGAAATCAGGCAATTTTATTTTTGAATCAACGTGGTTATTCAAAAACGGTTATTTGTACTGAGTGTGGTCACGTTCAAAAATGTACGTCTTGCGACGTTTCGCTGACCTACCACAAAGAAGACAATGCGCTTTTGTGTCATTATTGCGGTGCAAAATACAAAATGATAGAAGCGTGTACTGAGTGTGGTAGTCCGTATATTCGTTATGGTGGTACGGGTACGGAAAGAGTGGTTTTAGAACTTAAAAAACTTTATCCAACTGCAAGAATTTTAAGAATGGATAGAGATACGACGCAAAGCAAGGAAGGGCATTTTAATATACTTAATAAGTTTTCGGCAAGAGAGGCGGATATACTTGTGGGTACTCAAATGATAGCAAAGGGACACGATTTCCCGTTTGTTACGCTTGTTGGAATACTTGATGCCGATATGAGTTTGCATTTTTCTGATTTTCGCAGTAATGAAAGAACTTTTCAACTAATAACTCAGGTTGCAGGACGCAGCGGTAGGGCGGAAGAAGCAGGTAAGGTTGTTTTGCAAACATATTCGCCTGAAAATATAGTGCTAAGGCAGTCAATCAAATATGATTATCTTGCGTTCTTCAATCAAGAAATTTCGATTAGAAAAGCAACTGCTTTCCCACCGTTTACTGATATAGTAAGAGTTCTTATCAGCAGTGAAGATGAAGAAAAAGTTTTGGTAACAACAAAAACTATTTATGAAGAAATAGGTTTAACCGTAAAAGTTCAAAAAGAAAAATTTAAGTTTTTCGGGTGTATGAAGGCTCCGCTGAAACGCTTGCAAAACAAATATAGATATCAAGTGCTTATGCGTATAGAAAGCAATAATAAAGCACTTATAGATTTACTTTTTTATACTGTTGATAAATATAATAATCACGGTGTAAACGTATCGTTTGAAGTGAATTCAAACAATTTAACTTAACAGAGGATATTATGGCAATTAGAAACATTATTCAAATTGGTGACCCAACTTTAAGAAAAAAAAGTTTTCCCGTAACCGACTTTGGTGAAAAAACTCACCAACTTTTAGATGATATGAAAGATACTTTAATAAAAGCGGAAGGTGCAGGGCTTGCAGCGCCACAGGTCGGGGTGTTAAGGCGTGTTTTTATCGTTATGGCAGAAGGGAAGTATTTTGAGTGTATTAACCCTGAAATAATTGACCAAAGTGGAAAGCAAGTGGGCGATGAGGGGTGTTTATCTGTAAAAGGTAAATTCGGTACGGTTGAGCGTCCAAATAAAGTTACCGTTAAGGCTTTTGATAGATACGGTAAACCTTTTATAGTTAAAGCACAAGGCTTTTTGGCGCGCGCTTTTTGTCACGAAAATGACCATCTTGACGGGATTATTTACGTTGATAAAGCAAGTTTTGTTCAGGAGGAAGAACGTTGAGAATAGTTTATATGGGCACGCCTGACTTTGCAGTGTTACCACTTAAATATTTGGTTGAAAATAACTACGAAGTTGTTGCTGTTGTTACTAATCTTGATAAACCAATAGGGCGCAAGCAAATACTTACGCCACCGCCTGTAAAATGTTTTGCGTTAGAACGAAATATCCCCGTTTTTCAGTATGGAAAAATTAGGGCGGAGGGTGTACAAGATTTAATTAATCTTAAACCTGATATTATAATAACTTGTGCTTTTGGACAAATTTTGTCGCAAGAAATAATAGATATACCAAGTTTAGGCGTAATAAATATACACGCATCACTATTGCCTGAATTAAGAGGGGCTTCGCCTATACATTATGCAATCTTAAACGGTCTTAAAAAGACGGGCATAACCATAATGCGTACTGACATAGGAATTGATACGGGCGATATTATTTATCAGCGTGAAATTGAAATTAAAGACGATGAAACGTGTGGTGAATTGTTTGAAAGGCTTTCAGTTCTTGGTGCTGAGTGTATTATAGAAGTGTTGCCGTCTATAATTAATGGCAGTGCAAAATATATTAAGCAAGATGAAGATAAGGTGACGTTTTCAAAGATTATTAAAAAAGATTTGGCTCAAATAGATTGGACGGAAAGTGCAGAGCAAAACTATAATAAAGTTCGTGCGTTTAATCCGGCACCTGTGGCTTTTACATTTTTTAACGGAGAGCCGTTTAAGATTTATCAAGCGAAAGCGTTAGATAACTCTGGTGTACCAGGCACTATACTTAAAAGTGATAATGAACTTATCGTTGCGTGCGGTAAAGGTTCTCTTTCGTTGTTAAAGGTGCAAAAGGCGGGTAGTAAGCCTATGTCAGCAAGTGATTTTTTGCGTGGGAATAAGTTGACTGTCGGTGAGGAATTGCACTGATGGTAAACTATTTTTATGACTGCTATGCCATATTAAATAAGGTTTATAGTGATAAAACTTATTTAAAACAAGCAATTTCATCAACTTTTATTGAAGAAAAGAATAGGGCGCTTACTATTAAAACGGTATACGGCGTACTTGATAAAGATATAGAGTTATCTTATTATATATCTTGTTTAACCGAAAAATCACCCAAACTTGTAATAAGAACTATACTTAAAATTGCTATGTATGCGATTAAGTATCTAGATAAAAAAGAATATGCTGTAACTAAAAACGCAGTGGAACTTACTAAAAAATTAGGTAAGGGTGGTGCAAGTGGTTTTGTAAATGCGTATTTGCGTAAATTTATTAAGACAGATATTCAACTGCCGTTAAACTTAGAAGAGAAATTGTCGGTACAATATTCATATCCGCTTTTTGCCGTTAAAGAACTTGTTGAAGAGTTTGGGGTAGATAGAACGATAAGTATTATCAGTGCGGAAAACTCTAAAACTTGTTTGTCTTTTTACGACGTTAACGGTAAAGAATATTTGGATAAAAATAAAGTTTGTTATGAGA
>JAZNFN010000086.1:0-6748 GCA_045576035.1 Christensenellaceae bacterium | reverse complement strand
ACCGTCATATTTTCCGACCATCATCGCTATTCTTCTCGACTGTTTACCACGCCTTGTATGCGTTTTTATGAAACGGTTGAACTTTTTTTGTTCTTCTCTATGTATCGTACACGCATAAGAAAAGCGGTCAAAACCTTCAAACGGGTTTTCAATATTCCAAAGACCTTCTTCGGTGTTGATTTGTTTTACACCGTTCATATAACTTGAATAAAGCGCCAAGCGGTATCTTAATGCGTGCCCCATAACGTCGCAAGGCGCAGTTGACCATTGAAGCGCAAGGTGTGAGCCGAAGCAGTCTATCCCTTTTGAATTGCTCATTCCACGGAGCGCACCGAAAATTATTTCGTGGCTACCGTACATTGACTCATAGCCAAGCCATTTATATCCGGCATCAAAGAATGCAGAGAATAGTGGCGTTACGCCCGTGTGTCTTGTTGCACCGTCTATTGCGGTGTTTTTTAAGTTGCGCACAAGTTCTTCATAAGCGTCCTTTACGTTTTCTATGTTGTCGCCAGCGTAAAACCAACGTGAATTACCCTGTTTATCGTAAACGGGACTGAATTTTCCCGTAATACCGTTACGGTGCATTTTTCTAGTTATTAAATGATTGAAAAAATCTTCATAGTCGTCAAGGTCCTGTATCCAATAAGTATACGAACCGTCCTTTTCGTGCGTTTGTTCGCCCAAGAAATATTCACTGTCAAGCATCTCAAACGTGGGGTTAGCGTTTATTCCGTTAAGTTCCCTACCGTCAATCATAAGCGCATAATAAAGCCCTAAATCTTTTAAGATTTCAACTGCCTTTGCCCAAAATTCAGGGTCTGCTTCGCTAGTACCACCCCAACGGTAGCAACTGCGTAGCGTTATCATATCGCCGATATCTTCCCTAACGTACCATGCAATATATTCAATAAAATCTTCAAAGTTTTGGTTGATGTAAATAAAGTCACCACTACCCGTGATAACGTCGTCCTTTTGCTTTGCCGAAACCAAAATATCGCACGTTCTTGTAACCGTGCCGTCTGATATTTTTATTTGAGTCCTACCTGCTTTTTCAGCAACAAAACGCAAAACCTTATATCCTTTATTAACCTTGTTTTCACCAAGATATTTTATTCCGTCCGACTCTACCGTTATATCGCAGTCTTTATCAAAATAACAAATAGCACCAAACGGCTCACCCTTAACTTGATTTGACTGTACACCTAAAATTTCCGTTTCTTTGGGAAGTGCGATAAGTTGTAATTCTTCAAATTCATACTGAATTTTATTTACTTCATCATACTTTATTTCAAAAACGTTGTTTTCAGTTAAAAGGTCAGTGTCAATAACGAACTCAACGCCCGTTAAGCGTTGAAGCCTATCTGTCTTTTTGCCCGAAAAAATTTGTTTTCCGTTACATTTTACTGTAAAAGACGGTCTTTCTGTCAAAGAAAAACCTTCGCCTATCCATTGTTGCTCACGCAATTTTTTGGGTACAAACTCAAAGTCGGCTATGTAGTTTTTTCCACCCTCAATGAACGTGGGCGCAAAAATCGAAGCGTTTCCCTCAAAGCCAAGCGAACATATTTTAATCATTACAAAGTCCACTTCTTTTTCAAAAGTCAAGCTTTTCTTGTATTCAACGTAATCTACACTATCTTTAATATCAATAACGGCACTTAAATCTGCTTGTTCACGATAATAACGTGTTCTTTTCGCACCGTAGAATGCGTCTATATAAACCTTAAAATTATCCTTTATTCCGTTTGCCTTTGCCTTTAAGGTAAATTCGTACGGAACGCCCGTTTTAAGATTGTCGGTAATTCTTGTGTAAACCGTACGTTCATAGCACAAATTATCGTCGTTAAATTCAAGCGTGTATGTGTTTCCAGACGGCAAAAGCGAATCTTCAATCTTTCTAAAATATATAGGATAGTCTGTTTCCGTTCTGTGAGTATAAGGTATGCCAACCCCACCACGCAAACGGAGTTTATAATTGTACCTTTTGTCAAGTTGAACGTCTACCTTTTCGGTATACGTTTGACCTGGGGTTATAACTTGAACGTCTTCGTAACTTTTTTTGTAAGCAATTTGATAAAGCATGTTTAGCCACCTATTATTGTTATTTTATAAATTTCTCTCTATCAAACGGGAACTGAACGATTTCTCTTCTTTCGCTATGGAAAGAGTCGAACGAAACAACGTCGCCCGCCCTATTAAAACGGTTGTGCAAATCGCACCTTATGTCCGTGTTAGATACGGGCTGTGAGTACGCCCTTACTATCATCTTGCTCTTTTTAGACTCAAAATCATACAAAAGTATATCCCTAAAATTACCTGTATTTGGATAACAGTCACCGATAAAGCACTTTTGGTCGGGCGAATATATGCAATGCACGTCTTCGTGATTGATATAATCGTCGTCAAGCATAGTTCTTTCACACGTTTTATCGTTAAAGAAATATATGCCCCAATCGGGAAGCCCCGAAAAGATTATAATTTCTTCATCGTTTTTCCAATAGTAATGAGAGTTTACTTCGTAGTTTGTTAGATTGTGAACGTTCTTACCGTCCCTATCTGCCGTGAACAGTATAGTTCCCCATCTTTTTCCTTCTTCGGGGAAGTTCCTAAGTAAACACAAAAATCTGCTTGCCGACGGGTTAAACGTTATGTGGTTTACCAAAATCTTCATTTCGCAGAAAGGCTTTTCGGGGAAAAGCTCAGTAAGAGTTTTGTAGTCAAGCACAAGGGTTTTTGTGTTCTTTTCAATATCCACTAAAAATATTCCGTCGTTTTCGGGCGCATTTACGTTATAGTAAGGGTCTTTTAGGTTGCAGTAGCCATAGCCAGGTCTAAAATCCCAAACACGCATAAAGTTTATGGATATACCCCATTTTCTATCAGCCGAAAGGTGTGCAAGCGGAGCGCAAATTATACGTTCGCTTCCGTCCGATATCTTTTTTATTACCGAACAAAACTCGCCGTCACGGAAGTCGTTAAAAATTATACTATCATCGTCAAACCATTGCAGTAGCGCGCCTTGCTGAAAGTTCCACGCATTAGTTTCTGCAACCTTATGAAAGGTTTTATCTTTAATGGTTATATAGCCGAGTTCTGCCTTGTCCCCGATTTCAGGAATTCTATCGGCAAACTCAACCCTATGCGCAAGGTGCCTTTCGCCCGAAAGGTCGTATGGTTGTAAATCGTAGTATCCAAAAAAATAATGATAATTATCGTTTGGGGTAATTACTTCAACGGGTGCAAGTCCTTTAACTTTCATATTATCTCCTAAACACTTAACTTTTTTGTACCTTACAAATTATAATATTTATCAAACTCTGCGGGGTGCGGTATTGCCGAAAGTTGACGGCATTCTTCACGCTTTGATTTGATAAAGTTGTTGATAAGTTCTTTGGGGAATACTCCGCCAGCCGTCAAATAGTCGTTATCCTTTTCAAGCGCATCAAGTGCTTGGTCAAGCGACGTAGGAAGATGGTGCAATTTTGCCTTTTCTTCATCGCTTAAATGATATAAGTTCATATCGTAAGGACCCCAACCGTTTGCGTGCGGGTCAATCTTATTCTTAATACCGTCAAGCCCTGCCATAAGTATTGCAGCGTAACAGAAATATGGATTGCAAGTTGCATCGGGGTTGCGAAGTTCAAATCTACGCTTATCGGGTGATTTTGCATAAGCGGGAATACGGATAACTGCACTTCTGTTTGAAGTTGCATAGCCTACCGTTACGGGTGCTTCAAAACCTGGGATTAAACGCTTAAACGAGTTGGTGCTTGGGTTGGTGATTGCGCAAAGCGAACTTATATGCTTTAACAATCCACCCATAAAGTAATGTGCCGTTTCAGATAGACGTGCGTAACCGTCATCGTCGGAAAATACGGGCTGACCGTCCTTTAACAACAACATGTGAACGTGCATACCGCTACCTGCTTCACCGTAAATAGGCTTGGGCATAAACGTTGCCGATTTGCCGTATTTTAACGCCGTGTTGTGTATAATGTATTTAATCATCATCGTTGCGTCTGCCATTGTTGACATCTTGCCGAGTTGTGGTTCAATTTCAAACTGACCAGATGCTGCAACTTCGGGGTGGTGATAGTTGATTTCTATGCCCGCATCTTTCATATGCAAACACATTTCACTACGGCACTCAAAAGAAGTGTCAAACGGCTTTGCAACGTGGTAGGCTTTTTGCTTAGGCACGATTACACCCGTTCCTTCAACTGCACTGTTCCAATAAGACTGCTTTGCATCAACTGAAACGCCTATACTGTTCGGTTCAACTTCCCAACCAACTTGGTCGAAAAGATAAAATTCAAATTCGGGAAGAATAAGCATGGTGTCGGCAACGCCTGAATCTTTCATATATTTTTCAGCCGCCAAAACGATATTCCTTGGGTATTGCGCAAGCGGAATATTTTCGTTCTTGCCGATTATCATTGCATTACCCGTCATCGAAAGGGTGGTTATTTCACAAAACGGGTCAATTACCGCTGTGTCGGGGTCGGGTATAAACACCATATCGCTTTTTTCAACCACTGCATAGCCGTAGTTTGAAGCGTCAAACCCGATACCACTTTTCATAGTATCTTCTGAAAAGTTTTGTGCGGGAATAGTAACGTGGCGATACTGCCCGTTAATATCCACCATTTTAAAGTCAATCATTTTAACGTCTTTTTCTTTTACAAGATTAAGTATGTCTTTAATGCTTTTTGCCATAAAAAAGCTCCTTTATGTAAATATACGCATATTATACCACTTTTTTTCCGTTTAGTCAACAACATAATAAGTGAGGCGAAACGCCGTAAGAGATACATCTACGCTTCGCTACGATGGCAAAGCCTAACGAATTTTTGCACTTTTTTGGTGATTTAGGTTAGAACAAATCCGTTCTAACCTATCTTTAATTGTATATACTATTTGTTAGCGAACACAACAATTTTATTTGATACATAAATGATACACTACTCATCAAATAAAGACAACTTAAAACTGTGTGGAAATAGAAATTAAATTTTCTTAAAATTGATTTTACAATTAAAAGCCGTTTCTCATTGACATTATTTTTCAAATCTCGTATAATAGATATGCTAAACTCGATACCTTGAACAACAAGGAATCACAATTCAATTTTATAATTATCGCAAGCGGATATAATCGTGGTAGGATTATATCTCTTATCGTGTTTACAAAAATCCCTTGCGATGAATTGTGGACGAGTTTAGCGACTTACGAGAAAGGTATATTCTATATTTGCCGTGTATCGTAAGGTATGCGGCATCTTATTTTATAAGTATTTCGATAAAGGCAAAGAGCCGCTGGAAACAAATTCTCGTTTTCAACGGCTCATTTTTTATAGGAACGAATATGAAAACGTGTTGTTTTATAGGACATAGGAATACAAAAGAAACGCCCGAACTATGCGACGAATTAAGAAAAACCGTTATTTATCTTATAGAAAAACAAGGCGTTGTAACATTCTATTTTGGTAGTAAAAGCAAATTTGACGATATATGCCTAAAAATTGTTGCGGGAATAAAAAACGCACACCCAGAAATCAAATTAGTTTACGTTCGCTCGCATTACCCTTATATAGAACAATGGTATAGAGATTATCTTTTAGAAAGTTATGACGATACTTTAATGCCAAGCGGAATTGAAAACGCAGGGAAAGCATCTTACGTTGAGCGCAATCAAGCAATGATAAATGTAAGTGATTTTTGCGTGTTCTATTATAATGAAGAATATAAACCACCTTTAAGAAAACAATGTCGTAGCGTATTATCCACCTATCAACCCAAAGGCGGAACAAAAATCGCCTACGAATACGCAAAACAAAAGAAAAAAGAAATAATCAATTTATTTAGGTAAAATATGACGTTAAAAGAAAAATGGAAAGCCCGTTGTTTTGAACGGTATTGGCACAAACAAGGTAGAAAAGATATGTTTACTTGGATACACCGTTATTTGCGATTGCATAGCGAACTGCTTGACGATAGCGTATATCAAGAAATGTTTGACTACCACCGAAACACCCTTATAGCATACGTTAAGCGCGACGTAAAACGGAAAAATACAACCGATAAAGAATACGGCGAACTTATAGACGTGCTTGCGGATATTTACAATCAAAACGGGGCTGAACGCGTAAACAAGTGCAAACCGTTAGTTGAAGAATTATATAACTTTTGGAAAAAAACCCCCGACGCGATACACTATATACGCATTTAACACTTTGAAACAACGTAGATTTATACAAAATAAACAAATTTGAAAACAACGTAGTATTTTTCCAAGCAAAGTCGTGTATTTTGCAAAGCAAAAAGAAAGACTAACGAAAGATTTTTCGTTAGTCTTTTACGTTGTAAAAAAATCCCTAATAGTAACGCCCTTAATCCACTCTTTTTTCTTGGCTATCTTTTTTAGAGATACTCCTGCGCTTCGCTACGGAGCCCTCGCCATCTCTGCTTGTCCGTCATTTGACGGGCGAACTACGTTCTCAGGTTTTACGGCTCGCTTTAAAACAAAACAAGCAAGGATAAAACACCGTAAGAGACACATCTACGCTTCGCTACGATGGCAAAGCCGAACTGTTTGTTTATTTCCCTTTGTGCTTGTTCTTCTTTTGTTAAAACAAACAGTTGGCTCTGTTAGACACAACAAGAAAAAAGAACGGACACAATCCGTTCTTTTTTCTTGGCGCTCTTTTTTAGAGATACTCCTACGCTTCGCTACGGAGCCCTTGCCC
>JAZNFN010000085.1:0-13947 GCA_045576035.1 Christensenellaceae bacterium | reverse complement strand
GCCGTGTCTGCAAGACCAACTATATCGAATGCGGGAAGTCCGTTGTTTATATCAACTTCTATTTGAATTGGTATCCCCTCTAACCCGACAAGAGTAAAGCCGTATATTTTCGCTATCATATTGCCCCTTTTTTACTTTTGTTAAACGGTAAAACGCAAACGTTATCCATTATTTTACTATTATATAATATTTATTTTTTTTTGTAAACTTTTATAGCGTGAATTTTTCAATTTTTTATACATTATATATAGGTGCGTAAAAAGGCAAAAAAAAACTTGCCGTTCGGCAAGTTCTTTTTCTTATCTTTTAACTTCTTTAACCTTTGCAGCTTTACCCGTTCTTGCACGCAAGTAGTAAAGTTTTGCACGACGTACTTTACCGTGTCTTACAACTTGTATGTCAGCAACCTTTGGCGAGTGGATTGGGAAAGTCTTTTCTACGCCTACACCGAAAGAAATTCTTCTTACGGTAAACGTTTCACTTATACCACCGTGTTTTCTTGCGATTACGATGCCTTCAAATGCTTGTAATCTTTCTCTGTCGCCTTCAATAACCTTTACCATTACTTTAACGGTGTCACCAACGTTAAATTCGGGAATGCTGGTCTTTACGTTTTCTTGGTTGATTGCATCAATTATGCTGTTCATTTGCTTTTACCTCCGTATTTTATCAAGCGTTCATTGTCATCTTTGGATTTTTTATATGCAAGAGGAACGCCCAAAGCGTTTAATATAATACCATATTTTTTTACACTTGGCAAGCGTTTTACATACAAAATGCGTTAAAAATATGATTAATTTGTCCGTTTTCTATTTCCACCACGTCAAATCTACACGGCGTATCAATTTTCTTCTCCCTTTGAAGATAATACTGTGCCACTTTGAAGTACTTTTCTTGTTTCTTGCGGTCCACTGCTTCGGACGGCGCACCATATTCATTACCCGCACGAGTCTTTACTTCGATAAATACCGTGTATTCATTATCAGTCGCTATTATATCAATTTCACCAAGTGGTGTTTTATAGTTTGTTTTTATTATCTTATAACCTTTCTTTTTAAGATGTTCAGCCGCCTTTATTTCGCCGGCTCTTCCCAGAAATTTTTTATAAAAGTTTTTCTGTGCAATTTGCAAGGTCCTATCTCCTTGATTTTTTCTATATGAACTTTTGTTCCATACCCCTTATGCTTTTCAAAACCATACTCGGGGTATTCTTTTGCAAATTCAGTCATTAGGTTATCCCTAAACACCTTTGCAAGAATAGATGCGCAACCTATCGTATAACTTTTCATATCGCCTTTAACAATATATTCCGCACTTATAGGAAGGTTTGTATCCACCCCGTCTACAAGTGTTATATCGGGCGTAACGCTAAGTCCGTTTACAGCGTCCGTCATACACTTTTTAACGGCGTTTAAAATGTTCAATCTATCAATTTCATCTTGCCAAATCATAGCGATATTAAATGCTATCGCCTTTGAGCGTATTTTATCATAAAGTGCGTTTCTTTTCTTTTCGGAAAGTTTCTTACTATCGTCTATACCGTCGATAATATCGTCCATAGGCATTATTACTGCCGCACAAACGACAGGTCCTGCAAGCGGTCCTCTACCCACTTCATCAACACCTGCTACATACTTTAATCCACTATTTAAATATTTTCTTTCGTATTCTAATTTATCCATATCAGTCTAGAATAATCTTTCCTATACGCCCTTTTCTAAAATCGTCGATTATAGCAGTTGCGCAACGCTCATAATCATACTCACCGCCACGGCGCAAAAATCCACGGCGAACGCAAATCTTTTCAAAAAGTTCAAGCGTAGGCACGTCTAAATCTTCAATACCATATTTTGCTGTGAGAAGTTTTGGATATTTTTCTTTTAGTTCACCAAGCAGTTCGTACGCCAAGTCGTTAAAGTCGATATTAGCGTCGTTCATACTGCCGATATACGCAAGGTGCTTCGCCAGCGTTTGATTGTCAAACGCAGGGGGCATAGTTCCCGGTGTGTCTAGTAGTTCAAGTTCACGGAGGCGCACCCATTGTTTACCTTTTGTAACGCCCGCTTTATTGCCTGTAACTGCCTTTTTACCGCCACAGAGTGCGTTTATTATGGTGGATTTACCCGTGTTTGGTATTCCTGCCACCATTATCCTTATAGGCTTAAAAACGCCCTTTTCTTTGTTTTTATCAAGTTTTTCTTTTAGCAATGCAAAAAGTTTATTATAAAGTAAGTCCACCGCACGCTTATCCATTGCACTAACGGCAACAATTTCCTT
Organism: Christensenellaceae bacterium; assembly: GCA_045576035.1. Lineage (GTDB taxonomy): Bacteria > Bacillota > Clostridia > Christensenellales > Borkfalkiaceae > UBA1259. Next base: position 11,670 of record JAZNFN010000085.1, on the reverse strand, counting down.
ACCGTCGGCAGTAAATTCCGCAACCGTACGCTTAATATCGTTACTTTCTATAAGGTCGCTTTTATTTAAAACGTACAAAACTTTTTTGTTTATAAACAGTTTGTTAAGTTTATTATTTAGCGATGCCCTAGGCGCACGAGCGTCAAGAACAATCATTACACCGTCAACCGATTTTAGATTTTCTTCCATCATACGCATCGCAGCAGTCATATGTCCTGGAAACCATTGTAAATGTTGCATTTACTTATCCCCCTTATTCAGTAAGTCGGGACGGTTTTTAGCCGTTATTTCCATTGACTTTTGCTGTCGCCATTTTTCCACGTTCCCGTGATGACCGCTAGTTAAAACTTCGGGAACTTTTAATCCCCTAAATTCTTGCGGACGGGTATAGTGCGGATATTCAAGCATACCACTAGCAAAACTTTCTTGATTTAGCGATTCGCCGTTAATAACTCCGTCAACGTATCTTGCAACAGCATCAACCACTGCCATTGCAGGTATTTCACCACCCGTCAAAACAAAATCGCCGATTGATAGTTCTTCGTCAATAAATAAGTCTATGACACGTTGGTCAACGCCTTCATAGTGTCCACACAATAGCAAAATGTTATCAAGTTTTCCGTACTCTAAAACGATTTCTTGATTAAAAGTTCTGCCCTTTGGTGAAAGGTAAATACGCCTTGCCTTATGGTCGGGGTCAACCGCCTCAATAGCGCTTGCTATGGGCTGAGGCATCATTACCATACCTGCACCACCGCCAAAAGGCGTGTCATCACACTTTTTGTGTTTATCCAACGTATAGTCACGAATATCGGTAATATTTATTTCAAGTTTACCGCTATCGACAGCCCTACCGATAATGCTAGTTTTAAGCGGTGCGAACATTTCCGGAAAAAGCGTCAAGATGTCAATCTTCATAACACGACACCTCTTTTAAGCGTTTTTCGTATACGGTTACGGTTTTTTCTGACACATCTACGTTTACAATCATATCTTTTAAGAAAGGAAAACGCATAATTTTTCCGTCAACACATTTTACCGTAAACACGTCCGTGCGTGCACTAAACACGTCTATAATTTCACCGACAGTTTCACCCAAATCGGTTTTTAAAACGCAACCTATAATATCGACAATAAAGTATCTACCTTGTTCTAGTGGAACTGCGTTCTCACGAGTTACATACAAAAACTTACCACGGAAAGTTTCCGCAGTATTTCTGTCGGGTATGCCCGATAAACTTAAAAAAACACTACCACCGCCAACAACGGCGTTTAATACCTTATAAGTTTTGTCTTCTATTATTACTTCTTTTAGTTTCTTAAAACGGTTTATATCGTCTGTAAAAGGTTGAACTTTGACTTCGCCCTTTATTCCTTGCGGTTTAACGATTACGCCTATTTTTAAATTTTCTTGCATTTTTAATAAAGTTAGAAAAACGGGGAAATTATTCCTTTTCCCCGCGTTCCACAATTTCAATGTTGTATTTTTTGTTTTCTTTAAGCGAACCTGCACGAACAAGTGTACGGAGCGCCTTGGCAATCTTACCTTGACGACCGATTACTTTGCCCATATCGCTTGCGGAAAGGGTAACCGTTACGGAAACGTTTTTGCCTTCTTCAACGACGTCGTATTCAACTTCATCAGGCTTTTCCGCAAAACGTGCTACCACATATTTAATGAGTTCTATCATATCCGCTCCTTACAAACAAATTATTTGCTTGATTTGCGAACTTTTGTTTTTGCAGGTGAAAGTTTGGTGGGCTTCGGAATAACACCCTTGTTTACTAAGATGTTCTTAACGGTGTCGGTGGGTTGAACGCCCTTTGCGAGCCAATCTTTTGCCTTTGCTTCGTCGATTACGATTTCAGCGGGGTTTGCGGTGGGGTTGTAGTGACCTACTTTGTCAATATATGCTCCATCGCGTGCGTTTCTGCTGTCCGTAATTACAATACGGTAGAAGGGTGATTTTTTGTCGCCCATTCTGGTCAATCTCATTTTTACTGCCATTTTTGTTTCTCCTTAAATGTATATAAATTTTTATTTTTTACTTTATTAAAAACCCCTAAACATACGATTGTTTTTCATTTGTTTCATCATAAGTTTAGTTTGTTCAAACTGCTTTAATACACGGTTTACTTCTTGAACGCTTGTTCCACTGCCCTTTGCTATCCTATTCTTTCTTGAAGAATTGATTATGGACGGATTTTCACGTTCTTTCATCGTCATTGACTGAATAACGGCTTTCATCGTTATCATTTTCTTTTCGTCAATGTCTTCTTCTCTAATCTTAAATTTACCGCCCATTCCTGGAAGCATTGCAAGTACGTCTTTTATTCCGCCCATCTTTTTCATTGCGTCAAACTGAACCAAAAAGTCGTCAAGAGTGAAAGTGTTTTTTCTAAATTTTTCTTCCATCTTCTTCGCTTGCTCTTCGGTAACAGCTTCTTGCGCCTTTTCAATAAGCGACAAAACGTCACCCATTCCAAGTATGCGGTTTGCCATACGGTCGGGATAGAACGGCTCTAAATCGCCAAGCTTTTCACCAACCGAACAAAACTTAATAGGCTTACCCGTTACGGCTTTCATTGAAAGCGTTGCACCGCCCCTTGTATCGCCGTCAAGCTTGGTAAGTACAAGTCCCGTAACTTCAAGGCGTTTATTGAACGTATCTGCAACTTCAACCGCCACTTGCCCTGTCATTGAGTCGACAACAAGTAGTATTTCTGACGGATTGACTTCGGCTTTAATGTTTTCAAGCTCTTTCATCAAATCTTCATCAATTTGAAGTCTACCAGCGGTATCTATTATAACCGTGTCAAACCCAAAAGATTTTGCGTGTGCCACGCCTTCTTTTGCAATTTTAACAGGGTTTCCTTGACCTTTTTCAAAAACAGGACAATCTGCTTTTTGACCAACCACTTTTAGTTGGTTTATCGCTGCTGGACGGTACACGTCACACGCAACAAGAAGCGGTTTTTTGCCTTGTTTTTTAAGTAGCATTGCAAGTTTACCAACAAGCGTTGTCTTACCCGCACCTTGAAGCCCTGCCATCATTATTACCGTTGGCGGTGCATCTGATACGGCAAGTTTACTGTTTGCGCTACCCATAAGTTCAATGAGTTCTTCATTGACTATTTTAATTACTTGTTGAGTTGGACTTAAACTCTTTAAGATTTCTTGCCCTACGGCACGTTCACTAACACGAGCAACGAAAGACTTTACAACCGAAATGTTTACGTCCGCTTCAAGTAGTGCAATACGCACTTCACGCATAGCCGTCTTTATTTCAAGTTCGGTAAGTCTGCCGTGCTTTGTAAGCTTACTGAATATGTGATTGAGTTTTTCACTTAATCCTGAAAACAGTGCCATTATCTACCTATAATTTCCAAAATATTTTGCGCTGACGCTTTGTCAGTTTGCATAAGCTTTTCAGCTAACGCTTTTAACTTTAACGTCTTTTCAAAAAGTTTAAGTTCATCTTCGTATTCGTCAAGCTTTTCTTTTACCTTTTTAACCGCAGCGTATACGCTTTGGCGTGTACTACCCGACGGCTCTGCAATCTCCGACAAAGACAAGTCATATAAGTAATGCGACGAAAACGTTTCACGCTGTCTTTCAGTTAAAAGTGAACCGTATAGTTCAAAAAGTTCAACGTATCTAAAATCTTTTTCCATAATAAATCAAAAAGGTGTAAAATAAATTTACTTTACACCTTGATATTATACACATTGATATCTACACTGTCAAGCATTTTTACTTGACAATTTAAAAATTAATATTTTTCTACGATTTTAAGCATTTCGGGATATGCTTTTTCCATATCTTCAATTAGTTTAAACTGCGTTCTTGCACGGTCAAGATTATGTCCGTCACGCTTTACCCTAAAATATATATCGCCGTCAAGATAGTCTGCTAAAAAGCGCATTCCACACTCGTAAGTCATAAGTATTGCACCGAATGCTAAATTTTCTTTTTCTATCGGCGTAATGCTTTGACCTAACGCTGAAAGGTAGCCCTTAACGTACTGTTCAAATAAATTAATGTCAAAGTTGACTTTGGTTAAGTCCTTTTCATCTTCTGCCGCAGGGTTACAACCAAAGCGAATACTATCGCCAAAATCGTAACAAATACTACCTGGCATTATTGTATCAAGGTCGATTACGGCAACCGGCTCACCCGTTTTAACGTCAAGCATAACGTTATTTAGTTTTGTATCGTTATGCGTTACCTTTGTCGGCATTTTTCCGCTTTTTAATAGGTCTACTATTTTACTGCAATAGTCTTTTCTATCAAGAACGAATTTTATTTCTTTTTGTACTGATTTTGCTCTATCAAATTTATCGGCTTTAAGCGAATTTGTAAAGTCGTTAAAACGCTTCACTGTATTATGAAAGTCGGGAAGAACTTCATAAAGTTCGGTTGCGTTAAACTGTGCAAGTAAGTTTGCAAAGTTACCAAATGCAACTGCGCTTTGATAAAAGTGTTCGGGTTTTTCTACTACTTGGTATGCCACGGCATCTGTTATAAACTTGTATACACGGAAATATCCGTCTTGATTTTGATAGTAGGCTTTTTCATCCTTAGTATAAATTAGTGAAAGACTTTCCCTGTCGGGATTACCGCCCTTTTCTAATATTCTTGCCCTGTTAAACTCTGTAACCAAACGAATATTATTCATAAGCGCTTCAACGTTCTTAAATAGATTGCTGTTTATCTTTTGCAAGATATAATCCTTTTTTACACCGTTATTTTCCATTACTGCAAGATAGGTTTCGTTTATATGCCCTTCACCATACCTTTCGCAAGATATAAGTTTTCCGTCAATATTAAAGTTTGAAATAATTGAATTAAAATCGTACATATTCTTTTTTCCTTAATTTGATACATTAATTATATAATAAATACGCCTTAACAAGTTTATAAAATTCAAAAAAGTATTTATACAATAAGACACACATAAAAACGAACAGTTAAAAAACTGTCCGTTAATAATTAACTAAAATAAAGAATCTACAAATTCTTTTGCATCGAACTCTTCAATATCGTCTATCTTTTCGCCCGTACCAACGTAGCATACGGGAACTTCAAGTTCGTATGAAAGCGAAATGATAAATCCACCTTTTGCCGTGCCGTCAAGTTTGGTTAAAATTATACCGTCAATACCAACTGCTTGCCTAAACACTTCGACTTGGTTGTATGCGTTTTGACCCGTTGTGGCATCAAGAACAATAAGTTTATAAAAGTTGGCTTGTGGATATTCACGCTTAACAACCCTATCCATCTTTTTAAGTTCTTCCATAAGGTTTGCTTTAACGTGCAGTCTTCCTGCCGTATCGATAATTAAAACGTCAGTATTTCTTGCCTTTGCTGAACCGATAGCGTCAAACACTACGGCAGAAGCATCAGAGCCTTCTTCCGACTTAATAATTCTTACCTTTGCTCTATCAGCCCAAACGGAAAGCTGGTCAGCGGCGGCTGCACGGAAAGTATCGGCGGCTGCGATAGTTACGCTCTTTTTTTCTTTAACCAACTTGTTTGCAAGTTTGCCGATAGTTGTCGTTTTACCCACGCCGTTTACGCCCACGACCATAATGACTGCTGGGGACTTAAATTCAAGTGCATCAGCATAGTTTATGGTGTCGAAAAGTTCGGATTTTAATAAGTTTATAACGTAGTCTTTATCTTTACATTTTTCCTTGATTGCCGTATCCCGTATCTCTTCAACGATTTCCATTGTGGTTTTAACCGAAACGTCGGCTGATATTAAAATATCTTCAAGCTCTTCATAGAAGTCTTCACCGATTTTATCTTTGGAAAATAGTGCGTTGAGTTTACTTGAAAGTCCGTCACGAGTTTTGGTTAATACCGATTTTAATTTGCTAAATAATCCCATAATATTTCCTTATGCTAACGTTGAGTCGCCCGTAATATCCGCAACGTCTGAAAGTTTAACAGAAACCATTTTAGACACGCCTTTTTCTTGCATAGTTACACCGAATAATGCGTCTGCAAGTTCCATAGTCGGCTTTCTGTGCGTGATTACGATAAATTGAGTGTCTTGACTGAACTTCTTTAAGTATCTTGCAAACCTGTCTACGTTTGCTTCGTCAAGTGCCGCTTCTATTTCGTCGAGTACGCAGAACGGCATAGGACGGAGCCTTAAAATTGAGAACAGTATTGCGATTGCTGTAAGTGCCTTTTCGCCACCCGATAAAAGTGAAAGTTTTTGAAGTTTCTTTCCCGGGGGTTCGGCAACGATTTCAACGCCCGCTTCAAGTTTATCGTCAACGTTAGAGTAATCCATTTGTAGCATTGCCCTACCACCGCCAAAGAGTTCTTTGAATATTCTTTGGAAGTTTTCGTTGATAGTGGTAAACCCTTCGTCAAACTGTTGAAGCATTTCGGCTTTAATTTTGTCTATTGCTTCTTTTAAGTCTGCTTCGGCTTTTTCAAGGTCTTCTTTTTGAGTTGTCATTTCTTCGTAACGTTCTTTTAATGCCTTGCAGTCTTCAATAGCAGTTGCATTGATTGCACCGAGCGACGAACGTTTCTTTCTAAGCCTATTGATTTCTTGTTCACCAAAGTGTGCGTCGTAGCCTTCTTCACGCACTTTAACAGCCGTTTCGTAAGTTTCTTGATAATCTTCCCAAATGCTTTGTTGCAAGTATTCAAGGTCAGAGTCGATTTTTGCAAGCGCAATTTCTTCGGCGTGTTTCTTTTCCGAAAGGTCGTTTAATGCAGTTGTTAGCGACTGTTTCTTTTCGTCGTTTTTGTTAAGTCGTTCACGAAGGTCTAACTTATAGTTTTCTATGTTTTCAATCTTTTCACGAATACCGTTAATATAATCTTGTTCTTCTTTTGTAAGCGCAACTTTTTCTTGGTCACGGCGAAGTTCTTCGATTATACCAAGCGCACCTTCGTTGCTGTTTTTGAGGTTTGCGTTAGTATTTTCCGCATCCGTTATCATATTTTTAAGACGTTCGTTCTCATTTTTAAGCGACGATAGTCTTGCTTTTAATTCAGTGATTTGGACTTGAAGGGCAGTTCCTTCTTGCGCTAAACTATCCCTTTCCTTGCGGAGCGCATCGTATTCTGCTTGATGTTTATCAGCAGACTGTCTTGCACTTATTCCTTCGGCTTCAAGTTTTTTACTACCACTTAAAACGCCTTGATAATCAGAGTCGATTTTGGCAATCCTTTCTTTTACGTCTTCAATTAAATCAGTTGTAGTTTCAATTTCCCTACCAACTTCAATAAGTTGACGTTCGGCAGCGCCTTGCTTTTCACGTTCAACAAGTATTTGCTGACGTTTGCCGTTATAAAGGTCGTTGAGTAGTGAAAGTTCATCAAGTGCTTTATCACGTTTAACTTCAAGTTCTGCTTTTTGCGACTTGATAGCGTCCATTTCTTCACGCTTGTTCTTTAATTCTTGGGCGTTGTCTTCTATCTTTCTATCGCTAGATAAAAGCCCTACGGTGTCAGTTCTTCTTGAACCGCCCGTCATTGCACCTTGGGTTGTGAAAACGTCCCCGTCAAGTGTAACCATCTTAAACGCAAAACGATATTTATCAGCAATGCGTGTTGCATTTTCAAGTGTATCAACAATGAGCGTATTGCCCAAAAGGTTAGATATAACGTTTTCAAACTGCTTATCGTAAGAAACTAATTTATTTGCAACGCCAAGCGCACCCTTTTCGTTAAGAGCGCTTGTAACTTGAACGCTTTGCTCTCTTGGTTTAACGCTTGTAATGGGCAAGAAAGTAATTCTACCGAGTTTATTGACCTTTAAATATTCTATAAGATAACGTGCATCGTCGGGATTTGCAGTAACTACGTTTTGGGCAGCTGCCGCAAGCGCCGTTTCAAGTGCGATATCAAACTTTTTATCGCTTTTAATAAGTTCCGCAACTACGCCTTTTATCCTACGTTTTAATTCGCCGTTGGTCTTTGACTTGTTCAAAAGGTTTTTAACCGCCGGCGCATAGCCGTCATAGTTGTCCTTTAATGCTTTATAGAAGTTATCCTTAGTAACAAGCGTCGTTACCACTGAGTTAAGTGAATAAATGGCGTTATCTGCCTTAGCGACTTCTTCGTTGCAGTTCCTTACTTCGTTTTCTTTTTCTTCTATCTGATTTTTTAAGTCGTAAACGGCACGGTCAAGTTCGTTAATAGTTTTGTCCGCACGTTCTTTATCGTTAAACTGACTTTCACGTTTAACCGAAAGTTCATCAAGTTTTTCAGTGAGTTCAGTTAGTTTTGTTATAAGATTATTCTTTTCAATAGACATCGTGCCCGTATTAAGTTTAATGTCGGACAATGATTCTATTGATTCTATTATCTTTTTCCTATTAGCATCGGCAAGTTCTTCGCCAAGCGTGATTTTTTCAGTAACAGATAATAGTTTTTTGCTGAGTTTTTCAGCCTTATCGGTAAGATTTTTAAGTTGCTCTTCACCGCTGACAATCGTTCCGTTATTTGTTGAAAATTCCGATTTACACGTTTCAATTAATTTGTCGTTATTTTCAATTTCGGTTTCAGCACGTTCAATTTGGCTTTTTAAGTAAGAAATTTTTTGTTCGTAAAGTTGTTTTGCCCCAGAAGATTTTTCCATTCCGACACGCTTTTCTAAAAGTTCGTCGTTTAACTTTCTAAGACGGTCGTCCGCTTCGTTTATATCCGAAAAAATCTTATCGTATTCACGTTGTGCGTCACTAAATTCTTGATTACGGAGTGCAGTTTGTTCGTCAAGACCTTTAATCCTTAGGTTAATTTTACCCTTTGCACTTTCAACGCCATCTACCTTTGCTATGTAAGTATTTAGTTCGTGATGTTTTAGTTCTGCTGAAAGTTCATTAAATTCCTTTGCCTTTGCAGCTTGGCGTTCAAGCGGTGCAAGTTGATTTTCAATTTCTGAAAGTATGTCGATATAACGCACTAAGTTTTCGTGTGTACGGTCTAACTTCCTTTCCGATTCGTTCTTTCTTGTCTTAAATTTCGCAATGCCCGTTGCTTCTTCAAATATCATACGGCGGTCTTCGGGTTTTGCTGACATAATTTCTTCAACCTTGCCTTGACCTATAATGGTGTAACCTTCCTTACCGATACCGCATTCGTGTAAAAGTTCGACTATGTCACGAAGTCTAGCAGGTTGTTTGTTTATATAGTATTCACTCTCACCACTTCTAAATAGTTTACGCGTGATTATAACTTCGTTATAGTCAATGGAAAACATTCTGCTTGAATTGTCAAAGTATAGCGAAACTTCACAGTACGAAAGTGACTTTCTGCCCTGTGTTCCACTAAATATAACGTCTTGCATGCTTGAACCACGCAAACTTTTTGCAGACTGTTCACCAAGCACCCAACGTATAGCGTCAGCAACGTTACTTTTACCGCAACCGTTCGGTCCAACTATACCCGTTATGCCGTCGCCAAACTTGATTTCAGCTTTATCTGCAAACGATTTAAATCCGTAAATTTCAACCTTTTCGAAATTCACTTGTTTTTACCACCCTGTTTTATTATTCTTTTTAATGCGGTTTCAGCCGCTTTTGCTTCCGCCACCTTTTTGCTTTGACCTTCGCCCTCTGCTATCCTTGTGCCGTTAAGTAGCGCCGCCACTCTAAATTCTGGCATATGGTCAGGACCTTTTTTCCAAAGCGTTTCATAACCAATACTGCCAAGTTTATTCTTTTGAACGTATTCTTGAAAACGGTTTTTACTGTCTATCTTAGGCTTTACTGCCTTTTTAGATTTAGTCTCTTCACGTTTTTCATAGTCGGCTATGATAGTGTCTTTTATAAATTTAACGGCTTGTTTCATTCCACCGTCAATGTATATGCCTGCGACCAATGCTTCGTATATACTAGAAAATAATTTTTCGTCAAGGTTTGCGTTCTTACCTTGACCGTTACCAAGCAACACGAACTCAATAAGCCCCAACTCTTTAACGGCTTTTAATAACGGTTCTTTACTGACCATATCAGCACGCTTTTTGGTAAGTTTCCCTTCGTCACCGTACGCATTTTTAAAAAGGTACTCCGTAACTACGAACTGGATAACCGAATCGCCAAAAAACTCTAACAGTTCGTTGTCTTCCGCACCGTGTTCGTACGCATAAGAAGCGTGCGTAAAACATCTGCGAAGTAACATTTTATCTTTGAAAGAATACCCTATTCTTTCTTCACAAGCACCGATATCAAATATTTGCATTATGCTTCCTGTGGGGGTTGGTTAAGTTCTAACTTAGCCGTAATTTTATCCGATATATCAAACGTTGCATAGCGTGCCGCCTGTAATACCGCAGCCTTAAACGCCGTGCGTTTTGACGAGCCGTGCGCCTTTATAACCGCCTTGTTTACACCAACGAACAATGCACCGCCGTGGTTGTTATAATCAAGTGTTTTTGCAAGTTCTTTAAACGTCTTTTTAAGTAAAAGTCCGCCAAGTTTGCCCCTTGTGGTTTTATAGATAGCCGTTTTCATCATTTTAAGCAGCGCTTTAACAGCGCCCTCAATAGCCTTTATTGCAACGTTACCACTAAAACCGTCAGTTATAACAACGTCAACGTCGCCCATTAAAATTTCACGGGCTTCAACGTTTCCAACAAACTCTATGCCTTTAAGTTCTTTAAGTAGCGGAAATGCTTCGTGATTTAGCATATTGCCCTTTTCGTCTTCTGCACCGTTTGATAAGAGTGCAACCTTAGGATTTTTAATCCCCAAAGCCTCTGCATACGTTGCACCCATAAGTGCAAACTGAACAAGATTTATGCTCTTACAATCTGCATTTGCACCAGAGTCCATTAAAAGTACTTGTTTACCTTCGATAACGGTTGGCATTATTGGGCAGAGCGCAGGACGATTAACGCCCTTTATTCTGCCAAGTTTAAGCGTTGCGCCAACCAAAACAGCGCCCGTTGACCCTGCCGATACGAACGCACCTGCTTCGGGGTTTTCTTTAAGTTCTTTGAATGCTACACAAATTGAACTTTCGGGTTTTCTTCTTACGGCAACGGTAGGTTCTTCTTCGCAAGTAATAACGTCGGGTGCGTGAATAATCTTCACCCTACTTTCATCGTATTTGTAATTTTGAAGCAAATTTTTAATAACTTCTTCTTGACCAACTAAAACGGCGTTAAAACCGTCCTTTTCGTTTAGCGCTTCAATAGTTCCCGCAATCACTTCTTCGGGAGAGTTATCTCCACCAAAAGCGTCAATCAATATATCCATACTAATTCTCCTTATCAGTTTTCAAGCGCGCCAACCGTTCTTGGGAAAGGAAGCACGTCTCTAATATTAGCAATGCCCGTCAAATACATTACCATTCTTTCAAAGCCTAAGCCAAAGCCCGAATGCACTACGCCACCGTATTTTCTTAAATCAAGATACGACTTATAATCCTGTGCGTTTAATCCGCATTCTTCCATACGTTTAACTAAAACGTCCATTCTTTCTTCCCTTTGACTTCCACCGATAAGTTCGCCTATACCGGGAACAAGTAGGTCGCTTGCTGCAACAGTCTTTCCGTCGTCGTTTAAGCGCATATAGAACGCCTTGATTTCCTTAGGATAGTCGGTAAGGAATACCGGCTTTTTGAAAACTTCTTCGGTAATATATCTTTCGTGTTCGCTCTGCAAGTCGCATCCCCAATAAACAGGTGCATCGAAG
>JAZNFN010000084.1:0-4220 GCA_045576035.1 Christensenellaceae bacterium | reverse complement strand
TGAATTTTGGTCGATAGTTGCAGTTACGTTTACCGTACCAGAAGTTACAGCGATGTTCACTTTCGATTCGCTTGTAAAGAGTGCAAACGTTGCGCCTGCAATAAGCGAAATGCACATTACTACCGAAAGTATGCTTGTTAGTAATAGTTTCTTCATGCTTTTTTACTCCTTCTATTTTTATTTACGCATATATACGTTAATTATATATACGCATAGTAAAGCACAATCAGTATACCCCCCCCTATAAAAATGTCAAGTATTTTACAGTAGAAAAATAAATATTTTAAAAAGTTTATAATTGTACAGCGTTCAATTTGTTTTTTGCATTATTGTAGAATGAAAATTGAATAATATTTTGGAATAATAAAGTAATATTTTGGGTTGACAGTGATTTTAAATGGCTTTATAATGAACGATATGAATAAATTCCACATATAATTGAAACTTTTACACATAAACAACTATTTACAAAAGGCGTTGTTCGTGTTAAAATATTTACAACTACAAACCAAATAGGTGAAGTTATGATTTATAAAGGTACAAAAACTAATCAAATTTCTTTCCCCATAGGCGGAATAGGCACAGGTTCTGTTGGACTTTCGGGGAACGGCAGACTTGTTGACTGGGAACTTTTTAACCGTCCAAACAAGTGCAGTAGAAATGGTTACACTTGCTTTGCAGTGCGTGCAAAGAACGATAAAATTACTTCCACAAGAATTTTACACGGCGATAAAACAACCGACTTACACGGACCGTTTGATAATGGCGTTGGGCACGGGTTCGGACACGGTGCAGATAAGTTTGCACTTGCGGGAATGCCACATTTTAAGCACCTAGAATTTAACGGGCGCTTTCCCGTTGCCGACCTTTCTTTTTGGGATGAAAATTTCCCTGGTAAAGTCAACTTAAAAGCCTTTAACCCGTTTATTCCGCTTCACTCTTTTGAATCTTCCTTGCCCGTTGCAATGTTTGAAGTTGAGTTTATAAACGATACCGAACTTACCACCGATTATTCAGTTGCCTTTAACGTACACAATCCGTTCGGACAAACCATAAACTATCACGAAAAACGTGGTGAATTAGATTTTGTCAAAATGGTCAATCCCACAATCGCCACCGATGATAAAGAATATGGTGAACTTGCTATTTGTTGCGATGACGCTAACGCATTTTATCAAGAGTTTTGGTACCGTGGTATGTGGCAAGATAATATCGTTACGTTTTGGAACGAATTTTCTTCTACGGGAACGTTGCCAAAAAGGCATTACGACAACGGCATAAAGGTCGATTGGAACTTTTACGGCGACCACGCTTCGGTCGGCTCAACGGCTACTCTTAAACCTAACGAAAGAAAGTCTTTTAAGTTTATAATGAGTTGGTTTGTACCAAACTGCTACAACTATTGGTCGCCCTATTTAAACCAAGACGGAAAGGACGTTACTTGGAAAAACTACTACGCTACACAATTTGACGGTGCTGTTTCCGTTATCGAATACTGCTTTAAGAATTATTCATTTTTAAGAGACCAAACGCTTAAATTTACTGACGAACTGTTTTCTTCTACCCTACCCGAATCGGTAATTGACGCTATATCTTCAACAATGTCGGTACTAAAAAGCCCGACGGTAATGCGTCTTGAAAACGGTGACTTTTATGGTTGGGAAGGCGTTATGCGTTTTTCAGGGTCTTGCGAAGGGACTTGCCAACATGTTTGGAACTACGCCTATGCGCTTTGCTTCCTTTTCCCCGACTTAGAACGGTCGATAAGAAACCAAGAATTTAAATACGGTATGGATAAAGACGGACATTTGCAGTTTAGGTTAAGCCTACCCGTCGGCAGAGAACAACCGTTTTTTAGGGCGTGCCTTGACGGACAAATGGGCACGGTTATTAAGTTTTATCGTGATTGGAAAATTTGCGGAGACGATAATTTCTTAAAAGATAATTGGTCAAACGTTAAAATGGCGCTCGAATACGCTTGGAACGATAAAAATGAAGGACTTTGGGACGCTGATAAAGACGGCGTTTTAGAGGGTGCACAACACAACACGCTTGATATGGAAGTTTTTGGTCCGTCTGGTTGGCTACAAAGTTTTTACCTAACGGCACTTAAAGCGGGCGCTGAAATGGCAAAATATCTTGGCGAAAATGACAAAGCACAAGAATATTTATCCATTTATGAAAACGGTAAAGCGTGGTGCGAAAAAAATCTTTTCAACGGTGAATACTTTATTCATAAAGTAGACATTAAAGATAAATCAGTAGTTGAAAAGTTCGATATGGTAGAACAATATTGGAATGCTGAACAAAACGAAATCAAATACCAAATTGCCGAAGGTTGCGATATAGACCAACTTTGCGGACAATGGCACGCACATATTGCAGGCTTAGGTAGAGTGTTTGACCAAACACAAATTAAGAGTGCGCTAAACAGCATTTATAAATACAATCATTTAGATTCAGTAAGAGAACTCGCTAACCCGTGGCGTGCTTTTGCCGTCAACGATGAAAGCGCAACGCTAATGTTCTCTTACCCCGAAGGAAAGTATAAACCATATATACCCATTACCTACTGCGAAGAAAGTATGCACGGTTTTGAATATCAGTTTGCAGGACTGCTCTTTGCAGAAGGTCTTTACGAAAAAGGTCTATCGGTTGTAAAAGGAGTGCGTGACCGTTACGATGGCGAAAAGCGTAACCCTTGGAATGAAATGGAATGCGGTTCTAATTACGCACGCTCAATGGCAAGTTTTGCACTACTTCCTATCCTCAGTGGTTTTTTCTTTGACCTACCAAATAAGACCATAGGCTTTAATCCAAAGCAAAACGGCAATTTCCGTACATTTTTTAGCATTGGTACTGCTTGGGGTAACTTTATTAAGACTGAAAAAACCTTAACCGTAAACGTTTTATTCGGTAAATTGGACCTATGCTCATACGTTTTACCTGACAATACAACTGCAAAACAAGTTTTCATTGACGGAAAAGAAATTCCCTTTACCCAAAAAGGCAACACTATAACGTTTGAACAAATTAAAGTATCTAAAAATCTTTTAATTGAGTATTAATTGCTATCAATCAAAAAAGCACCTTGCAAAAGCAAAGTGCTTTTTTCATTTTTTGAACTCTTAAAATAGTGCTGCTGTTTGACACGTTGATACAGTAATTGTAATAATTGTACCAATAATACCCAAAACCCACCATAAGATAGTGTTTGAATTGAAAATCTTATTATAATTGTTTATAGTCTTTTCTGTTTCAGCTTGTGCGGAATCAACAAAAACTTCAAGACTAGTCCAGCTCCCATTTAACTTTTTAAGTTTATACGTGTATTGCTCTCTCATATATGTTCCATAAGAATTTTGCGCATCAACGTATCCTGCAACTTCATAATACCCATCTTTTTCTATCACGCTTACATCATCAAGTTCTGGAACTTTTGCCGTTGCAGGAGCTACCAAAGTTTGCACTACTATACATTGCGAAAACAACGCTGCTTCTTCTTTTTCGGTTAAATTCTTTCCTTCTTGCTTATACTCTTCCAACTTTTTAGACATTTGAATTTTTGCAAGTTCAACTACTGGTTTTAATTCTGCCATTATTTTTCTTCTCCTTTGATAGCGTTTAGCTATATTTTGAATATATTATATAGCAATTTGCTATAATCGTCAAGAGAAATAAGGGGTATATATGAAGATTTTTTGTGAAAGACTAATTGAACAAAGAAAACTTAGTCAACTAACTCAACGACAAGTTGCCGATATGCTTAAAATTAAGCAACCGTCATATATCAGGTATGAAAAAGGCTTAGCGCAACCGTCACTAGAAAGTTTAGTTATTCTTGCCGACCTATTTGACGTTTCGGTTGATTATCTTTTAGGTAGAATTGAATATTAAAAATAGCACTTTGTAAAAACAAAGTGCTTTCAATTTCTTTATAACCATATATTCCCTTGTATCCCCCTTAAAGATTAAGGGGCTTGGGGCTTTGAGGAGTTTGTGAAAGGGATTGTTAAGGGAAAACGACTTCGGAAAAGTGTTGTCCCTTAACATAAATAGATGCAAAAAGTAATATTACATTTTTTAAATGTTTTTGTAATAATTTACTAGTCATATTGACTAACGTCAAGTAATTTAGGATAGTATTTGATATAATTTATAACAAGTAATAGAAATTGAAGAAAATAAAGGTAAAAATGCACTCCTTTTGTCGCCAAACA
>JAZNFN010000083.1:0-3824 GCA_045576035.1 Christensenellaceae bacterium | reverse complement strand
TTTTGAGCATTATTTTGAAAAAATACGTTATTTATATAATGTTTATATATAAAAAAATAAAAATATTTTAAAAACCCCTTAATTTTGCTTTACAACTTTTGTTTTATCAAGTATAATACTATTACTTTATCGCTTTACCGTGATAAAGTAATAAAAAGTAAAGTTTGGGTGAAAGAAAATTTTTGCACCCACAAAGGAGAAACATTTATGAAAAAACTATTTGCACTTTTAATCACGGCTGTGATGACGCTTACCGCTTGCTTTGGTTTAACCGCTTGTTCTAAACCGCTTACTGGTTATGATATTGAACTTGCAAGAAAGGTTGTTTCGTATCTTAACGAAGAATATGATACAAATATTGAAATTGAATTTCAAGAAATCGAATGGTCAGCAAAAGAAGCATTGCTTGAAAACGGAACTATCGACCTTGTATGGAATGGTATGACAATTACCCCAGAAAGATTATCTGAAATGTGTATTTCTGTTCCTTATCTTTACAACAAACAAGTTGCTGTTGTAAGAGTTGCTGATGAAGATAAATTTTCGGGTTCTTCGGTTGATAACTTAATTCAATTTGCAGCTGCTACAATTGGTGCAGAAGCTGGTTCTGCTGGTGAAGATGTAACTAAAACTTTGTTTGCCCGTAACGAATATATTCCTTCAACAAGTCAATTAGATGCTTTAACCAGCCTTGACAGTGGTAACATAGACGTTGCTATTATCGATTCAGTTATGGCTGGTTACTACACTTCTAAGGGTGTTTATAAAGATAAACTTGTTGTTGTTGACGGTCTTGTTCTTGCTCAGGAATCTTACGGAATCGCTGCTAAAAAAGGTAATTTTGCTCTTGTATCGAAAATAAACGAAGCACTTATTGAACTTCGTACAACCGATTATGCTAAGGTTGCTGATGATTTTGGTTTAACCGATTCTATTGCAATTACTGAAAACACTACTAATCCATATGCTTTGGCAACTGATTCTAGTTGGGACAATGTTGTTGCTTCTAAAAAGCTTGTTATCGGTTATACTGTGTTTGCGCCTATTGCTTATACAGCAGAATAATTAAAGGATTTTACTAATGCCACAATTCGTTTCTATAATACTCGAATTATTACAAGGGTTCGGCACAACACTTTTGTTGTTTGCCGTAACCCTTATAGTTTCTTTACCGTTAGGACTATTAATTTCTTTCGGGAGTATGTCAAAATTAAAACCTATAAAACTTTTTTGTAAAGGACTTATTTGGGTTATAAGGGGCACACCTTTAATGTTGCAAATTTTATTGGTAAGCTTCTTACCAAAATATATTTTTGGTGTGCTTAATAAAGACGTTGCTTTGTTTTTAGGAATAAGCACTAAATCCTTGCTGTTTATTTTTGTTGCTATTGCCTTTATAATCAACTACGCCTGCTATTTTTCTGAAATTTTCCGTTCAGGTATAGAATCAATTTCACAAGGTCAATATGAAGCAGGCAAAGTTTTAGGAATGAAAAAATCACAAGTTTTTACTAAAATTGTCTTAATGCAAGTTGTTAAACGTATTGTTCCGCCTATGAGTAATGAAACTATTACTTTGGTTAAAGATACCGCTCTTGCACAGATTTTAGGTGTTGTAGACTTGCTTAACGCAGCAAACCACGCCGTTAACGAATTTGTTGTTTTAACACCTCTTGTTTATGCTGCAATTTTCTATTTAATATTCAACGGTCTTTTAACACTCCTTTTTGGAAGATTAGAAAAAAAACTTTCTTATTATAAGGTGTAATATGGCATATTTAACTGTTGAAAATTTTTATAAATCTTTTGGGGAAACCGAAGTTTTAAAAGGAATAGACTTTTCACTTAATAAAGGTGAAGTTTTATCTATTATAGGCTCTTCTGGTAGCGGTAAAACAACACTTCTTCGTTGCATCAACTTTTTAGAACAAGCGGATAAAGGCACTATGACCGTTGACGGACAAGTGCTTTTCGATGCGCAAGTTAATAAAAAAGATAACGATAAAGTTTTAAGGGAAAAACGCCTAAACTTTGGGCTTGTTTTTCAGTCTTTTAACCTTTTTCCGCAGTATAACGTTTTAGATAACATTGCGCTTGCACCAAGGCTTTTACTTAAAGATAAAATTAAAAATTATAAAAAAGAACTTAAAAAACAAAAAGATTTATCAAGAAAAGATATAAGAAACAAAATTGCTGAATTTAAAAAGACTGAACTTGAAAACATTAAAAACGAAAGTCTAATTCTTCTTGAAAAAATCGGTCTTACTGAAAAAATTAACTCTTATCCTTGTGAACTATCGGGTGGACAATGTCAGCGTGTTGCTATTGCAAGGGCGCTTGCATTAAAGCCCAAAATTTTATGTTTTGACGAACCTACTTCGGCACTTGACCCAGAACTTACGGGCGAAGTATTAAAGGTTATCCGCTCACTTAAAGACGACGGCAGAACTATGATTATAGTTACTCACGAAATGGCGTTTGCAAAAAACGTTTCGGATAAAGTTATTTTTATGGCTGATGGTGTTATTGAAGAAGCAGGCAAAGCAAAAGATGTTTTTGAAAAGCCAAAGTCGGAAAAACTTATTCACTTTTTATCTTCCGTTTCTAATAAAGACGGTGAATAATCTAAAAATTATATAACGTATTATTAAATTTAAAACAAAAGCACCAAAAAGGTGCTTTTTTATTTTTACTATACTTGTTTAATATTTTAATACCATTATTCCCTTTTTTACGGCGTAATCTACGGTTTTTTTAGTTCCACCATAATCACGGGTTAAATAATATAGTACCAAAGAACTTCTATCGACCATATATTTGTTGCGCTTCATCATACAATAATTATCGTACTCTATACTGACGTAAACCTTTTCATCAGCACAAGCAAGCATTCTTTCGTATTCTGCTTTTTGAATTTTACTAAACCTATCGGCTTGGCTTACGCACGGTATACACGCAATGATTTTTATTGGTGTTTTTTCCCTAATCTTTTCAAGCGCCTTAAAACATTCAGTATCAAACCCCAAAGCCATACCAACCATAAAGGTATCGTAACCGATATTTACAATTTGTTCTAAACGCTTTTTTAAGCGTTCTTTATCAAAATTATACGGAAGCACTCTATGCCCTGTAACAGCGCAAGTTTTTGCAGGATTTATTAACAGTTCTTTCACAGCGGATTCTTCCTTTCCTTTCCGTTTCCCCTTGGATATTTTTTATCCGTTGGTTTTTCTTTTTTAATTACTATTAGCGAACGCTTTGCCCCGTCAAGTAAATAATTTTTTACTTCTATAAGTTTTCCACCTAAAATTTTAACGGCGTTTTGTGCTTCTAATACTTCATCGGTTGAATCGCCCTTATAAGAAACAAATTTTCCACCTACTTTTACAAAGGGCATACAATATTCTAAAAGCGTATTAAGTCTTGCCACTGCTCGTGCTGAACACAAATCAAAACTTTCCCTATATGACGGGTCTTTTGATAAAATCTCAGCACGATTGTTGATAACTTCTATATTTTCAAGATTTAACTCTTTTATAACAGTTTTTAAAAATTCACACTTCTTTCCCGTGGCTTCAAGCAATGTTACCGACAAGTCGTTTTTCATAATTTTAATAGGTATTGCAGGAAATCCACCACCAGAACCAATATCTATCAACTTATTACCAACTAAGTTATCCACACCCAAAACGCTGTCGATAAAGTGTTTTTTAATAACTTCTTCACGCTCAGTTATTGCGGTTAAGTTAAATTTTGAGTTATAAAAAACAAGTAAATCGTAATATTTTTCACACGATTCTAATTGTTTATCCGATAACTCTATT
>JAZNFN010000082.1:0-11607 GCA_045576035.1 Christensenellaceae bacterium | reverse complement strand
ACTGCCCATTATCGCTACTGCGTTAGCATTTGCTTTAACAAAAATATTCAATATTTCAACAGACTTAGTTTTAGCATTCTTTGTGGCATTCGCAATGCCTACCGCAGGACTCGCTTCAACCCTTGCCGATAATTATGGTGGTGATACCGAAAACGCTGTTATTTATACGCTTGGAACAACGGTGCTATCAATAATAACTATTCCGCTTTTATATATGCTTGTTTCATTGATAGTTTAAGATTATTTAAAATTCAAAAACCCACTGATTACTCAGTGGGTTTTACGTTGTCTTAAATTAGTCAACCAATTCGATGAGTGCAACTTCTGCTGCGTCACCTTTACGAAGTCCAAGCTTGTAAATTCTTGTATATCCGCCACCTTGACCCTTTTCTTCCTTACGGTTAGCGTACTTAGGTGCGTATTCGTCAAAAATCTTTTCAATAAGAGGATACTTTATAGCCTTAGTTCTCTTTTTGAAGTCAGCTTTGCTTTCTTTGAAGCCCTTAACTTCTTGAAGGTCGTTTACTAATGACATAATTTTTCTTCTTGCATTGAGCTTTTTAACGCCGTCTTTTACAAGAGTTTTTGTGCTTTCTTTACCCTTTGCATCAACAACCTTAACTTCCGTTTCAACGGTATCAGCGTAGGTGTTGACAGCAAGCGTAATAATTTTTGACACATATGCTGCAACTTCTTTTGCTCTGGCAACGGTAGTTTCAATCTTGCCGTGCCACAAAAGTGCAGATGCTTGATTTTTGATAAGTGCTATTCTCTGCGTAGCGTTTACGCCTAATTTTCTTTCCATTGTTTAGTCCTCCTTGTCCTGTAACTTCAAGCCGTAGCTTTCAAGTTTATAAATAACTTCGTCGAGCGATTTTTTGCCCAAGTTACGGACTTTAAGCATATCGTCTTCGGTTTTCTTTGTTAAATCTTCAACGGTGTGAATATTCGCTCTCTTTAAGCAGTTGTATGAACGTACTGATAAATCCATTTCTTCAATGGTCATTTCAAGTATCTTCAACTGTTTGTCAATTTCCGGCGGAACAAGGATTCCTATGTTGCCAAGTTCTGATAAAGAAACGAACATTCTAATGTGTTCTTCCATAATTTTTGCAGCAAGACTAACGATATCTTTACCAGAGAATGCTCCGTTCGTCCAAACTTCAAGCGTAAGTTTGTCAAAGTCAACACTTTGACCAACACGTGTTGCTGTTACGTTGTAGCTTACCTTTTTAACGGGTGTATAGATACTGTCGATTGCAATGTTGTCTATAATGTCCGTTTTGTGTTCGTCAGCGCCTTGATAACCACGGCCTCTGCCAACGGTAAGTTCCATATCAATCTTGCCACCTTCATCGATGGTGCAAATGTATTGGTCGGGATTCAATACTTCCATATCAGCTTCACAAGTAATGTCGCCAGCTTTAACAACGGCAGGACCTTCTTTTACAAGCTTAACGGTCTTTTTATAATCCTTGTCCATACAAGTAGATTTTATTGCCACACACTTCAAGTTCAAGATGATTTCGGTTACGTCCTCTTTAACCATCGGAACAGCCGAAAATTCGTGTTTAATGCCTAATTCTTCTGCAAACTTAATGTTTTGAATAGCAACACCAGGAAGTGCGGATAACAAAATTCTTCTTAAAGCGTTACCAAGCGTTAAGCCAAAACCTTTTTCTAAGGGTTCAACTACAACTTTTGCGTAACTTCTGTCTTCACTTTCTTCCACTGCTATTTTCGGCATTTCAATTTCCATCATAAGAAAATTACCTCCTAAAAAATAGTTTCGATATAGATTATTGCGGGAATTCTTGTCAAAGCGTGGAAAACCTTAACTTTCCCCCCGCAAAAACCCATCGAAAATTTATAAATTTTATTTTTTTTAATTATTTAGAATACAATTCGACAATCATGTGTTCAGCGATTTGAACGTCAACGTCTTCTCTTACAGGAAGAGCTAAAATCTTACCGGTAAGTGTTTCGGGATTGAATTCTAACCACTTAGGCATATTGCCAACCTTCATCTGCTTAATTTCAGAGAAGTATTTGTTTTCTTTCTTGGTTTCTTTAACAGCGATTACGTCACCAACTTTTACCATGTAAGAAGCGATATTTACGTTTCTTCCGTTTACGGTAAAGTGTGCGTGAGTTACAAGCTGACGTGCTTGTGACCTTGACGAACCGATACCCATTCTGAAAATAACGTTATCAAGTCTTCTTTCCAAAAGTGAAAGCATGTTTTCACCGGTGATACCTTTCATTCTATCAGCCTTTTCATAGTACTTTCTGAATTGACCTTCAAGAACACCATAAATTCTCTTACATTTTTGCTTTTCACGAAGTTGCAAGCCGTATTCTGAAACTTTCTTTCTTGCCATACCGTGTTGACCAGGTGCTACGGGTCTCTTTTCAAATGCGCAAACGCCTTTGAAACATCTTTCACCCTTTAAGAATAACTTCGCACCTTCACGTCTACATAAACGACATTTAGATTCTGTATATTTAGCCATTTATCTATCCTCCATTATACTCTACGTTTTTTAGGCGGTCTGCATCCGTTGTGCGGAATTGGAGATACGTCTTGAATAAGAGTTACTTCCATATCGCAGTTGGTAAGAGCACGAATTGCAGATTCTCTACCAGCGCCAGGGCCTTTAACGTATACTTCAACCGAACGCATACCTTGGTCTCTTGCAATCTTGCCTGCTGCTTCTGCTGCCATTTGCGCTGCAAAAGGTGTGCTCTTTCTTGAACCCTTAAATCCAAGACTACCTGCACTTGACCAAGATACAGTGTTACCCTGCATATCGGTTATGGTTACTAATGTATTGTTGAATGATGCCTGAATGTGTGCTTGACCTTTGTCAACTTTTCTGGCATCTTTACGTTTTTTTACTACTTTTTTAGCTGCTGCCATTATAAGTTACCTCCGTTATCTAGTTGCCGTTTTCTTTTTAGCAACGGTACGACGAGGACCCTTTCTGGTTCTCGCATTTCTCTTGGAGCTCTGTCCACGAACGGGAAGGCCCTTTCTGTGACGAACACCACGGTAACAACCGATTTCAATCAATCTCTTGATTGAAAGGCTTACTTCACTACGAAGGTCGCCTTCTACATGAAGGTTGTGTTCGATATATTCTCTTAACTTAGCTACATCGCTTTCGCTTAAATCTTTTACTCTTGTATCGGGATTTACGCCCGTTTCACTGATGATTTTTTTTGCCGTTGTGAGTCCGATTCCGTAAATATACGTTAAACCGATTTCAACTCTTTTGTTATTAGGCAAATCAACGCCGGCTATACGTGCCATTAAAATTTCTCCTTATTTGTTTTTGGTTTTTTTAATATATGTTAATGCCGAAAACTTCTTTCACTGTGGAATGATTGCTACTCGTTAGTTTTCCGCTGTTTTTTTCTCGCTAAACCCTTGCGGGTTTAATTCGATAAAGGATTAACCCTGTCTTTGCTTGTGGCTCTTGTTCTTTGAACAAATTACCATTACTTTGCCGTTTCTTTTAATAACTTTGCACTTATCGCACATAGGTTTTACAGATGGTCTTACTTTCATTTTAATATCTCCTTTGGAATTCGTTTATGTTAGTTTTTGCTTCGCCAGATTATTCTTCCCTTTGTTAAATCATAGGGACTCATTTCGAGTTTTACGCTATCGCCGGGAATAATTTTTATATAGTGCATACGAAGTTTTCCCGAAATATATGCCGTAATTATATGACCGTTGGATAATTTAACCGTAAACGTTGCGTTTGGTAATGCTTCAACAATCACGCCTTCGGTTTCTATAACGTCGTCCTTTGACACAAACTTAATCCTCCTGTAATTTTTGTTTTTGGCAAACAATTGCTCGATGAACGGTTTGGTTCCCGACCGGTTTGCCCGTTTGTATTCTTTCCGCAACCTCTATTAAGTTTGCGGGTAGTACCATTAAATGTTTTACGTTTTTGCTTTTTGGGGTCGTTACTTTTCTGCTTTTTCCGTTTACTATTAACGCTACGTTATTTTCAACGTTTACTACTAAAAAGTAATCTCCTTTATCACGACCTGCCGTCGAAACGACTAAATCGCCTACTTTAATAAGTTCTTTCATTGCATACCTTAAAGCGTGAGAATTTGTACACCGTTATCAGTGATGGCAACCGTATTTTCATAATGAGCAGACGGCTTTCTATCCCTTGTTACAACGCTCCATCCGTCAGATAGAAAATCTACTTGATAGACACCTGCGTTTATCATAGGTTCAATCGCAATCGTCATACCCTTTTTGAGTCTTATGCCCGTTCCCTTTTTTCCGTAATTTGGTACGGACGGGTCTTCGTGCATATCTTTTCCGATACCGTGTCCAACTAACGCTCTAACAACCGAAAATCCGTTAGCTTCTGCGTGCATTTGAACGTTGTATCCTATATTGCCAAGTGGTGTACCGTCTTTAAGATTTTCAATAGCTTTGAAAAAACATTCTTCGGTAACCTTAACAAGTTTTTTCTTTTCAGCGCTTACTTCGCCAACCATAAAAGTTCTTGCGGCATCGCCTTGCCAACCGTTATAAACAACGCCTACGTCAATACTAACAAGTTGACCTTCCTTAATGATTATATCATCCGACGGTATTCCGTGGACGACAGTTTCATCAATCGAAGCACATATTGAAGCGGGATAACCTGAATAACCAAGAAAAGATGGATACGCGCCACACGATTTTATATAATCGTAAGCAATTCTATCTAAATCTTTTGTCGTCATACCAGCCTTTATTTCACGACCGATAAGTTCAAGCACGTTCTTCGTTAATTTTCCGCTTTCACGCATCAACGCAATCTCTGCGTCCGTTTTGATTGTAATCATTAACCTAAAACCTTTACGATTTCTTCAAAAACTTCGGTTATGGATTTATCACCGTCGATAGTAATAAGCTTGCCTTGTTTTTGGTAGTAGTCAATAAGCGGTGCGGTCTGTGCACTGTAAACAGCGAGACGTTCTTTAACCGTTTCGACGTTATCGTCCTTTCTTATAACTAATTCTCCACCACACACGGGACACTTTTTTGCATCACCGATAAAATCAATGTGGAACGAACCACTACAAGCAAGACAACATCTTCTACCAACAAGCCTGTGTTCGATTTTGTCAAGGTCAACGTGAATGTTGATAACCTTGTCTGGTGCAGAAAACTTATCAAGTGCTTGTGCTTGGTTAATGTTTCTAGGGAAGCCATCTAGTAGACAACCCTTTTCACAGTCAGGCTTACTTAATCTGTCTTTAACAAGTTCGACAGTTAGGTCATCCGGGCAAAGATTGCCCGAATCCATAACTTCTTTTACTTTTACACCTAGGGGTGTACGATTCTTAATATTTTCTCTAAATATGTCGCCGGTTGATATGTGCGGCAGGTCGTACTTATCGGTAATATACGCCGCTTGAGTACCCTTGCCACTCCCCGGAGCGCCAAGTAATATCAATTTCATAACTGTAAGTCTATTTTAAGAATCCTTTGTAATTCTTCATCATAATTTGTGGTTGAAGTGCTTGTTCAAATTCAAGAGCAACTGATACGATAATCAAAAGACCGGTTGCACTGAAAACGTTCATCAAGCCTTCACCACCTATCGCCTTAAATACAAGCGACGGAATAAGTGCTACTACTGCAAGGAAGATTGCACCGAAAAGCGTAATTCTGTTAGATACTTTCTTTAAGTAGTCTGCGGTAGGTTTACCAGGTCTTGTACCCGGAATAAATCCGCCGTTTCCTTGAATGCTCTTACTAATATCGTCCGGATTGAATTGAATCTGGTTATAGAAGTATGAAAAGAAAAGTATCAATACACAAAGAACTATCATATAAGGCCAGCTACCCGTACCCATATTCTGCGTCCACCAGTTGTCACCGCTTACACCAACAAGGTTGATGATTAAGTCGGGGAAACTTAAAATTGCGAACGAGAAGATAAGAGGCATAACGCCAGAAGCGTTTACTTTAATCGGGATGTGGGTAGATTGTCCACCATACATCTTTCTGCCCTTAACTTGCTTTGCATACTGAACAGGAATCTTTCTTTCAGCGCCGTTTACACCTACGATTGCTGCAAATATTACTATTGCTGCAAGTAAAAATCCGATAAGCGTCCACATTGCAGAAAGTCCGTTCGGTCCGAACATTGCTTGAATAAGGCTCATAATTGCAGTACCTGCCGTTGACAAAATACCTGCGAAGATGAGAAGCGATATACCGTTTGATACGCCGTAATCGGTAATTCTTTCACCAATCCACATCGTAAGTGCGGCACCTGCCGTATATACGATTACTAGGAATGCATAACTGAAAAAGTTGTCGCCGAATAAAGCATTAAGGTTTACGCCTTGACCGTTATTGAAAGCAACCAAAATACCGATTGCTTGTGCTATTGCGAGAACAAGAGTTAAAATCCTTGTGATATTGTTGATTTTTCTTTTGCCCTCTTCACCTTGCTTACTCCATCTTTCAAGGACAGGAATACCTACCGTTAAAAGTTGAATAATAATCGATGCGTTAATGTAAGGTCCGATACCCATTGCAAAGAACGTACCATATTGTAACGCTCCGCCGGATACCGCACTCATAATTTGTAAGAACGTGAACTTTTCTAAACCTTCAAAAGCATTTACGCCCGGTACTGGGATATAACATCCAAGTCTGTACACGAACAAAAGCGCTAAGGTGATAAGTATCTTGCGTCTTACTTCTTTAATCTTAAACGCACTTACTATCGTTTGAAACATTTTGCCCTCCTTATAATAGTGGGTATTAGATTTGTTCTACTTTACCGCCGGCCTTTTCAATAGCTTCCTTTGCTGATGCAGAGAAGCTTGCAGCTTTAACGGTAATAGCCTTTGTCAAAGTGCCGTTGCCGAGAACTTTAAGACCTATACTTCCTTTCAAGACTTTAATAAGTCCTTTTTCGTTAAGTACTTCCATATCCACTACGGAGTTTGCTTCCATATTTTCAAGAACTGAAAGGTTTACGATGCTGTAAACTTTTCTAAAATGGTTATTAAAGCCACGTTTGGGGATACGTCTGATTAAAGGCATTTGACCACCTTCAAATCCAGGACGAACACCGCCACCGCTTCTTGCCCATTGACCTTTATGTCCCTTACCGCTAGTTTTTCCGAGTCCGGAACCGATTCCTCTGCCGAGTCTCTTCTTTTCCGTCGTCGAACCCATAGCGGGACTTAATTCACCTAATCTCATTTTATAACTCCTTATTTAGTAACTTTTAGCGACTTAAATTTTTTCTACTTTCAAAAGATAACTTACTTTCTTAATCATACCAAGAATGCAAGGATTTTCATCGTGAATTTTGAATGAACGAATCTTTTTAAGTCCTAACGCAGCAACGATTTTCTTGTGCTGCGGTAAGGTTGCTATCGTGCTTTTTACAAGCGTAACTTTTATTTTACCGGTTTCTTCTTTCTTTGCCTTTGCCATAAAAGTTGCCCTCCTTAACCGTTAATTTCTTCCACGGTCTTGCCGCGAATAGCCGCTATTTGTTCAGCGGTTCTTAACATCTTTAACCCTGCAAGTGCTGCTTTTACACAGTTGATGGGGTTGTTAGTACCGTGAGATTTGGTTCTAATGTTGGTAATACCAACTGCTTCCATTACCGCACGAACAGGACCGCCTGCGATAACACCGGTACCTTCTTCGGCTGGCATCATTAATACTGAGCCACTACCGAATTTGCCAAGTACTTCGTGAGGAATACTCGTTCCTAATAATGATACGGGGAACATATTCTTCTTTGCACGAAGAGTTGCCTTATCAATTGCTTCGGGAACTTCTTTTGCTTTACCCATTGCGCAACCGATTTTGCCTGCGCCGTCTCCAACAACTACGAGAGCGGCAAATCTCATATTTCTACCACCCTTAACGGTTTTGGTAACACGGTTTACACAAATAAGCTTTTTAACTAAACCGTCGTTTTCTTCCGCCCTTCTGGGTGCTCTGTTATTATCTCTTGCCATTTTTCGTTTTCTCCTTGATTATATTAGAATTCCAAGCCGCCCTTTCTTGCGCCGTCAGCTAACGCTGCAACACGTCCGGTATAAAGATATCCGCCTCTGTCAAATACAACTGCTTTAATCTTTTTCGACTCTGCCTTCTTCGCAAGAAGTTCACCAACTGCGAACGCTTGCGCCTTCTTGTCTTTACCATCAAAAGTTCCTTTGAGTTCTTTTGAAAGCGTAGACGCCGTAACCAAGGTGTTGCCTTTAACGTCGTCTATAAGTTGTGCATAAATGTTGGTAAGACTTCTATAAACCGAAAGTCTGGGGGTTTCCGCAGTACCTTTGATTTTGCCTCTTACTCTTTTATGTCTCTTTAATCTGTCTATATTCTTGTTGATTTTCTTAATCATAATAGTTTTACTCCTACTTAATAACTTTTCGCACCTTTATCGAAAAGTGCACTCGGCAGACGCGCTAAACTTCAAGCGCGCCCACTAAAAGCCCTTTAAATCTTAGCCTTTTGCACCGGCTGCCTTACCAACCTTTCTTTCGATTACTTCGTCGCTGTAACGAATTCCGTAACCGTGGTAGGGTTCGGGTTCTCTGATGCCTCTAACCATTGCTGCAAATTGACCTACCTTTTCCTTGTCGATACCGGTAACGGTGATTTCAGTTTGGCTGGGGCAGTCAAGAGCGATTCCGTCAATTTCTTCAATTTCAACAGGATGTGAGAAACCAACGTTCATAACTACTTTTTTGCCTTGCTTAGCTACCTTCCAACCTACACCGTTTACGATAAGGCTCTTTTTGAAACCTTCCGTAACGCCTTTAACCATGTTTGCACAAAGTGCTCTGTAAAGACCGTGTTTAGCTTTGGTGGTGCCTAATTCATTTGCTCTTGTAAATTTAATAACGTTTCCTTCTACGCTAGGGGTGATAACGGGGTCGTAACTTTGGGTTAAGGTGCCTTTGGGTCCTTTTACCGTAAGAACGTTGTTAGCCGTATCAACCGTTACGCCAGCAGGAATAGTAATAAGCGCATTTCCAATTCTTGACATAATAACTTACCTCCTATCCTTACCAAACATAAGCGAGAACTTCGCCGCCCTGATGAGCCTTTTTAGCTTCTTTACCCGTCATAATACCCTTGCTGGTTGAAAGAATTGCAATACCAAGTCCGCCAAGTACTTGTGGAACTTCATCAGTACCTACATACACACGGAGACCGGGTTTACTAACCCTTTTAAGACCTGTGATAACCTTTTGGTTACCTTCGTATTTGAGAGTAATTTTAATAGTACCCTGTACGCCTTCAAGAATTTCAACGTTTGAGATATAACCTTCTTTTAAGAGTATATCAGCGATTGCTTTCTTTGTGTTTGACGCGGGAATTTCAACTGTTTCATGCTTAGCGTTAAGAGCATTTCTTATTCTTGTAAGCATATCCGCAATAACGTCTGTCATTTTACTATCCTCCTTTACCAGCTAGCCTTTTTAACACCAGGAATTTGACCTTTGTAAGCCAATTCTCTGAAACATATACGGCAGATACCGTATTTACGGAGTACAGCGTGCGGACGACCGCAAATGCTGCATCTGGTGTAAGCTCTGGTGGAAAATTTAGCAGGCTTTTGCTGCTTATTAATCATTGCTTTCTTAGCCATTTTTTAACTCCTTTAACCTTACTTTGTAGCGAACGGCATTCCGAGCATTGCAAGTAATTCTCTTGCTTCTTCGTCTGTGTTAGCCGTTGTCGTGATACAAATGTCGAAGCCCCTTACCTTTTCTACTTGGTCGTATGAAATTTCAGGGAATATCAACTGTTCTTTAACACCCATAGAGTAATTTCCTCTGCCGTCGAAAGATTTCGTCGGAACACCACGGAAGTCTCTAACTCTGGGAAGTGCGATTGAAATGAATTTATCAAAGAATTCATACATTCTTATTCCACGGAGCGTTACTTTCATACCAACGCTTTGACCTTCTCTGATTTTGAAGTTTGCAACTGACTTTTTAGCCTGCGTCAAAACGGGTTTTTGTCCTGCGATTTGTTCAAGTTCTTTCTGTGCAAGTTGAACACTCTTTGCGTTGTCCTTAATGTCGCCCAAACCGGAGTTAATTGTTATTTTAACAAGCTTGGGTACTTGATTTACGTTTGCGTAATTGAATTTTTTAACCATTGCGGGGATAACCGTTTGGTCATACAACACTTTAATTCTGTTTGCTTCTGCCATTTCCGTTTACCTCCGATTAGTTTGCTTCTGCGGTGTCCGCAGCTGCTTTTTTGGTCTTTCTCTTAGTTGCTTTCTTAACTTCTTTTGCTTCCTTGCTTGCGTCAAGAACTGCACCGCACTTTTTGCAAATGCGTGCTTTCTTTTCACCTTCGATAGCGTATGCTACTCTGGTTGCTTTGTTACAAACAGGGCAAACTACCATTACGTTTGAAGCATCGATAGGACCCGACTGATTGGTAATAGCGCTTACTTCTTGTGCGCTTCTTGCCTTTTTGTGCTTTTTCTGTACGTTGATACCGTCAACGATTACTTTGTTTTCTTTGGGGAGTGCAGTCAAAACCTTTGCCGTCTTACCCGCGTCTTTTCCCGTTATAACTAAAACCGTGTCGTTCTTTTTAACTTTCATAGTCTTTCTCCTTATAACACTTCGGGCGCGAGAGAGATAATTCTCATATAGTCTTTATCTCTTAATTCTCTTGCAATCGGTCCAAAGATACGCGTACCCTTGGGCTGTTTTTGGTTGTCGATGATTACTGCTGCGTTTTCGTCAAATCTTACGTAGGTGCCGTCTTTTCTTCTAACACCGCTTGTTGACCTAACTATTACTGCCTTAACAACATCGCCCTTCTTTACTGCTCCACCAGGGGTTGCAGTCTTTACACTTGCAACGATAACATCGCCGATATTACCGGTTCTTCTGAACGAGCCGCCTAATACCCTGATGCACATCAATTCTTTTGCACCGGAATTGTCCGCTGCTTTTAATCTAGATTGTGGTTGTATCATAGCGCGCCTCCTTATTTAGCCTTTTCAATGATTTCAACAACACGCCAGTTCTTGTCTTTTGACAACTTTCTGGTTTCTGCGATTAATACCTTATCGCCGATACCGCATGTGTTAGCTTCATCGTGTGCTTTGAATTTGTGAGTTTTCTTAATAGTTTTCTTATATAAGGGGTGTTTTGCCCTTTCTTCGATGGCTACGACTACCGTCTTATCCATCTTATCGGAAACAACTATACCGACTCTTTCTTTTCTTAAATTTCTTTCCATAATCTACACTCCTACGCCTTAGCAGCAAGTTCTCTTTCTCTTAAAATAGTCTTAACTTTTGCAATGTCTTTCTTGCAGTTTTTAAGAGATGCGGGATTTTCCAACTGTCCTATTGCGTGACGGAAACGAAGGTTAAACAACTCTTCTGAGAGTTCTTTTAGTTTTACGTTCAATTCGTCTACCGTTAATTCGTGAAGTTCTTTCGTTTTCATTAACCTTCACCGCCTTCTTCTTTAATTTCCTGAGCAACGTCTGACTTCTTAACAAACTTCGTTTTTACGGGAAGTTTGTGTCCTGCAAGACGCATTGCTTCTTTTGCT
>JAZNFN010000081.1:0-3640 GCA_045576035.1 Christensenellaceae bacterium | reverse complement strand
TTGTCCCTTAACATAAAAGAAAATACAAACACCTTAAATTCAACACGGTTGGCGTTACGCTTATTTATTATGGAAAGACTTGAAGATTTAAATTTGAACGGATTAAAAATTTATCAAGACGACGGACTTTATACTTTTACGTCCGATTCGGTTCTTTTAACACGCTTTGCGAACGTAAAAAAGGGTGACGTGGTTGCAGATTTTTGTTCGGGGAGCGGAATAGTTGGACTACACCTTTACGCTCTAAATACCGAAAAAATTGATAGCGTAACGCTATTTGAGATGCAAAAACCACTATTCGACCTTTCGGTGAAAACCATAAACTACAATAATTTAAGCGATAAGTTTACGGCGATAAACGTTCGGTTGCAAGACATCGGCAACGATTATGCAGGCAAATTTTCACTTATAACTTGCAATCCACCGTATATGCCCGTTGGGCACGGCTTCCTTGATGATAATGAGAGCGTTGCAATATGCAGAACCGAAGTTGCGCTTACCCTTAAAGAACTTTGTCGTGCGATAGGCAAATGCTTAAAGTTTGGGGGTAGAACGGTTTTGTGTCATCGTGCCGATAGACTTGTTGAAGTTATAATGGAACTTAAAAACAACAATATAGAACCCAAACGCTTGCAAATGGTAAGCGGTGGCAAAAAAGAGCCGTACCTATTCTTAATAGAAGGCGTAAAGGGCGGTAAAAGTGGAATAAAAGTCTTAAACTACTTGGAAAATTAAGGTAAATTATGTTATATTTTGTAGGAACGCCCATAGGCAATTTAAAAGATATATCTTTGCGTGCGCTTGAAGTTTTAAAAAGCGTTGACGAAATCGCTTGTGAAGACACAAGGCACTCTCTTTCGCTTCTAAATGCGTACGAAATAAAAAAACCGCTTACGTCATACTATAAATTTAACGAACGTGAAGCAGGTGAAAAACTGATTGAAAAATTAAAGTCGGGTAAAAACGTGGCGCTCATTACCGATGCAGGTATGCCTGTAATTTCCGACCCTGGCAATATTTTAACGCAAATGCTTATTGAAAACGGCTTAGAGTTCACCGTCGTTCCAGGTGCGTGCGCTTTTGTTTCTGCGCTTGTTCTTTCGGGGTTAGATAGTTCTAAGTTTTGTTTTTTAGGGTTTATGCCGTCAAAGGCAGGGGAAAGAAAAGCCTTTTTAGAAAAATATAAAAATCTTGATATGACGCTTATATTCTATTCCGCCCCGCACGACGTAAAAAAGGATATCGAAAGCATTTATTCAGTGTTTGGCGACCGCCGTGCCGTTGCCGTTAAAGAGATTACAAAAATTCACGAAAGTGCAGATAGGTTTAACCTTTCACAAGGCTTACCCCGTGAGCCTAAGGGCGAATACGTCTTACTTGTTGACGGTGCAGAGTGTAAAAACGAAAACTTATCGCTGACTGAAAAAGAGCATATCGACCTATACTTATCCCAAGGCATAGATAAAAAGGAAGCGTTAAAACGTGTAGCCAAAGAACGTGGCGTTTCAAAATCTTCACTATATAAATATACAACAAACGATTAGAATATTTCTCCCGTAGGTAGCCCCTACGGGATTTTTAATTTAAATAGTTGCAATAATAGTGTAAAAGTGCTAAAATAACCTTGTAGAAGGAGAACAAACGATGAAAAACAAATTAACAAAACTTTTAACTTTATGCGTTATTTTATGTTTATCACTATGCGCGTTTACTGCGTGTAGCCACGAACATAATTATACTACGTCAGTTACCGCCCCAACATGTACGGAAAAAGGTTTTACTACTTACACTTGTGAATGTGGCGAAACTTATATTGATAATTACGTTGAAGAATTAGGGCACGACTTTACCTATTATGTAAGCGATAATAACGCTAATTATGATAGCGACGGAACAAAGACGGCAACTTGCAATAGAGATAATTGCAAGGCTACCGACACAATAACCGAATCGGGAACAAAACTAGTTAGCCATATAGAGTTTAAAACACTTTCTGTTGATGGAAGTATCGTTTATGGTAGGGTTAATAATAGTGTGGAAACTTTTTCATTTATAAATGAAGTTGTGCTTTTGGGGAACGTAAAGTTTATTGTTTCGCTTGATATATATGGAAACCAACAGATAATAACGAAAACAATTCCTTTAACAATAGGCAACAATAAAGTTTATATTATTGAAATGATAGACGATGAACCCACTGCGGTTTACGAGACAACGGTTTATCGTAGTCGTCCTACATATGAAGTAACATTTGACACATTGGTTGGTGAAAAGGAAACGCAAATTGTTGAAGAGAGCTTTTTGGCGGAAAAACCACAAGTTGACCCTGTAAGGCTAGGCTATACTTTTAATGGTTGGGATTATGATTTTACAAAGCCTATCACGCAAAATATAACAATCAATGCAAAGTGGAAAATGAAAGAAGATATTAAGATGTTTAATTTCAATTCTACTTCGAC
Organism: Christensenellaceae bacterium; assembly: GCA_045576035.1. GTDB lineage: Bacteria > Bacillota > Clostridia > Christensenellales > Borkfalkiaceae > UBA1259. The sequence goes on along the minus strand of JAZNFN010000081.1, from coordinate 1,181 downwards.
TATGTGTGAAATTACAGGAGTAAAAGATAAAGCTATAACAATTGCGGTTATTCCTAATTATGTAACAAGTATCGGAGACGAGGCGTTTTATTGGTGTGATTCCTTAACAAGTGTAGTAATACCAAACAGCGTAACAAGTATCGGAGACGAGGCGTTTTATTGGTGTGATTCATTAACAAGTATAGTAATACCAAATAGTGTAACAAGTATAGGTGAATGGGCATTTTATGGTTGCGATTCATTGACGATATATTGTGAAGTTAAAAGCAAACCTGTAAATTGGAATAAATATTGGAAGTCCACAAGTGGACCTGTTGTGTGGAACTGCAAAAATAACGACGTTGCGGAAGATGGATACATTTATACTATAATTAATGAAGTAAGATACAAAATAAAAAATGATACAGCAAATGTAACTTATCAGTCTCAAAACTTATCTGGTGATATAACTATACCAACTAGCATAATTTATAAATCTAATAGTTATAATGTCAAAAGCATAGGTTTTGGTGCGTTCAGTAGTTGTGATTCATTAACAAGTATAGTAATCCCAAGTAGTGTAACAAACATAGGTTTTAGTGCGTTCAGCGGTTGCACAGGATTATCAACCATAAGTGTTGAAGAGAATAATGCAGTTTATAAATCAATAAACGGAAATTTATATAGCAAAGATGGGAAAACGTTAATACAATATTCAGCAGGTAAAGATGCAACTACATTTACTGTTCCAAATAGTGTAACAAATATAGATTACAGAGCGTTCGTTTATTGCGATTCATTAACAAGCATAGTGATACCTGATAGTGTAACAATTATAGATGAGGGTGCGTTCGATTATTGCCATTCATTAACAAATATAAGTGTTAACAATAATAATACTGCATATAAATCGATAAACGGCAATTTATATAGTAAAGATGGAAAAACGTTAATTCAATACGCAATAGGTAAATCTGCAACTACTTTTATTATCCCCAATGGCGTAACAAGTATCGGAGACAAGGCGTTTTATTGGTGTGATTCATTGACAAGTGTAGTAATACCAAACAGCGTAACAAGTATCGGTTCTGATGCGTTCGAATATTGCACTTCGTTAAGAAGCATAGAAATACCAGATAGCGTAACAAGTATAGGTATGGATGCGTTCTATAAATGCACGTCATTAACAAGCGTAACAATAG
>JAZNFN010000080.1:0-6643 GCA_045576035.1 Christensenellaceae bacterium | reverse complement strand
AACGCTGGATAAATGTTACATTGATGTTGCCGACGATTCATTGACGCGGGTGGCTGTTGCCTATTACAAGCGGCATGGCGCACCGTGTGATCGGGCGCAAGCCTTATACTACCATGCACGCGTGAAGATGAATGCAGGCCTTTCGGACGAAGCAGTTTCGTTGTTGGTCGAAGCCTTGACCTTTGCCGTTGAGGGTAAGGAGGTGCGGTTGCAGGCGTTGATCCATAGCAGCTTGGGTAATCTGTACGGTCAGCAGTATGCCAATCGGAAGGCGTTGGAGCACTATCGCGAGGCCGAGGCTTGTTTCGCACAATTGGGCGAAGAGCTGAATCGTGCCTTCTTATTGGAGAATATCGGCCATATGCACTATTTATTGGAGGAGTACGAGCAAGCACTGTCTGCTTTCCAAATTGCATACAATACCTATGTGCAAAGTAGGGCTTATCCTAATGTGTTGAATGCGAGTGCTAGGATGGCAGCTACATTAATAGATATAGGTGAGTCATATGATGTTATAAAGCATCAACTAAGAGAAACCTATCGTTTTTGTAAATGTGATAGTATCCCGAGTAATGACCTCGGATTGTGGGTGGAGCTATCTGTATTGGAAAGGGAGTATAGTAATGCTGAAAAATATTTTGATATAATTTTTATATTTTGTTGTACCACGCCACATAATATGTTATAATATTAATATGAAAAAATATTTAAGACATAAAATTGCTAACCTTATAGTGATTGATGAAATTTGTGCGTTAGAATACCGCAACTATAACGGCGAATACAGCAAAGAAGTTGATACACATAACTTTTGGGAAGTTTGCTACATTGAAGACGGCAAACTTGACTGTATAGTAAACGGTAAAGAAATAACACTTAATTCACAAGATATTTTTTTTATTCCACCTAACGTCCCACATAAGTATGACCAAAGTGAAAAAACCAAAGCGTTCTGTATCTGTTTTGAGTGTTTATCACCCTATCTTAAACCACTTGGTTTGCAAAAATTAAAAACTTCTTTTGAACAACGCAACGCTATTCTTAATTTAGAACGTGAAGGCAAAAACTCTTTTACTAATAATAAGGCTGAACAACTTGTACGCTTACCTCAACAAAAACTTGGCTGTATGCAAATGCTCATTATTCAACTTGAATATTTGATTTTACTTGCACTGCGCCAACTCATAGAAGCCCAAAACTCACCATTAGTTGTTCTTGAAGGTGATAACTTTTACGATTTCTTGATTGAGCAAATAAAACAGTTTTGCCACGAAAACGCAAAAAAGAAATTATCGCTTAACGCCGTGTGTTTAAATATAGGCTATTCAAAATCCTTTACTTGCAAGCTTTTTAAGGATATAACGGGTGAAAGTATTTTTACTTACTTTAACAAATTAAAGATTAAAGAAGCAAAAAAATTACTTATCAACACATCTTATTCCGCAACGCAAATATCTGATATTCTTGAATATTCAGACAGCAAATACTTTAACACATCGTTTAGGAAGATTGTTGGGGTAAGCCCGTTGCAGTTTAGAAAACAAAACACGGTTACCCCACCACAAAGCAACGACATTGTGTTTAAACAATAATGTCAACGATTTCGGAACTTCTATTATTAACCCTAAAAATTAAAATATCTTCGCCTCTAATAGTCGGTTTAGCCCATTCGGGTTTGCCGACTATTTTAGCATCTTTAATTGCAAACGGCATTTTAACAATAGGTTGATTAAACTTGTTTTCACGGTTAATTGCAACCATTCTATAATGATTTTCATCCATTTTGAACAAGTATAAATTTGTTGCGCCTTTTTGAAGGTCGCCAGCATAAGAATGCTTGCCCTTAGCATTAATTAAAGCGTAAGGTCTTAAAAGATAAGGTATTTGACCTTGATTATTTATATACTGAATTGCGTCTTTATAAACACGTTCGTTTATTTGGTGATGCCTTGGATTTTCCGGATAGAAGCATCTTACCGGGTCATCAAAATAGAGTGAAACTTCTTTATATCCACCATATTTTTTATTTACCGATTGCTTTCCGTTATAAACTTTAACGGCAAACTTACCACAAGTAAAGGTAGCGCTTGGTTTTCTTTCAAGCGACTTATAGCCTGCCGTAACGATAAGTCTATCCGTACAATTTTCAAGATAATTTTTCAACTTTTCATCTCTAACAGAGTCTGAACAAATAAGAAGCGGACCTGTGGACCTTAAAATTTCCTTGCTGTCAGCCATTGCCGTTATGGGCAAGCCATAGTAAGAAAATTCGTTATGAATTAATCCAGCGTACGGACGGCGAGTACTAATAAATTCTTTAACTTGCGCCTTGATATCATCATCATAAAGCGCTGTAAAGCCAAACGTGTCAACGGGTTGCCCAAGTTCAAAGTCGTCAATAGCATTGTGGATAATGTCCCATTGATATTTTGGAATACCGTCAGAAAGGCAGAAAATAGAGCCTTCGCAAGCGGGAATCAACTTGCCGTCTTTCCAAATAAGACTTATACTGCGCCTTGCGATAGCCGAACGGTATTCGTTGGGCGCATTGTTTATTATATCCCACTGTTCTTGCGTATCGTGAATACTTGTCATATTAACCATAGGAATATCAGGACAGCACGCTTTAAGAGCACGCTGTTTTTCCATAAAACGATACTGAGAGTTCCAACGTGTTTTGTCAGAAGTTTCCATTTCTAACCCTGCCCAACATTGAATAGCGACAGAGTTTGCATCTTCTTTCATAATTTTATCAATGCCCGACTCTGCAAGCAATCTATAATCAATACCATACCTATAAAGTGCTTCCATTGGCGAACAAGTCCAACAGTTATTCATCGTTGTTTTTTTGCCGATTGAGTGGATTGCGTCAACAAGTTTTTTCATCCATTCACCATAACGCTCAGAAACAAAAACCGTCCATTCATAGCGCAAGTTTTGGATAATATACATAAATCTTGACATTAAAAGTTTTTTGTTTGTTCCACACACCATAGGATATTTTTCGGGAAGTTTAATGCCCGTGCGTGAACAAAACTGGTCAACCATATCATCCGAAAAATCACCACACGCAATACGAGTTCTTGGATGTCCAACGCCGTCAGCAATATGTAAACCATCAAAGCCATATTCAAGGAGCGGACGCTTAATCTTTTCTGAAAACACGTCTTCTAAATAAGTACCGTCTTTAAATCTTTTAATAAAGTAAGCACTACCCCAATTAACGTTTGCCCTTGTGGAAAATTCACAAACTTCGGGGCTAACCTTAACAAGAGTTTTTTCGTTCATAATATTGCCGTTCCAATCTTTGCACATAGAAGCAGCAAACACCGTCATATAAACTTCTACACCGTTAGCGTGAAATTCATCAATAAGAGTTTTTAAATTCCAGTTGGTCCACGGCTGAATTTCACGTTCGTTGCTAAATTGATGCCCGCCGTAAGAACAAGTATTCCTTGAAAGAACGTATTCTGTGTCAAGTCCGTCGTAAAAATAACAGCAGTCCCAACCTGTAAGTAGAAGATAAATTGCGTCTACCCTACCACGTTGACGGTCGATAAAATCTTCAACCGTACCTTTAATATTGTCCTTATCGAATGCAATAAGTTCTATCCAATAACTGTTTTCAAGTTTATTACTCATAGTAGCTTTCCTTATTTAGTATTGTGGGGCGGGAAACCCGCCCCGATTATAATTCTTAATGCGATAACTTTATTTGTTTTTTATTAAGTTCATTTTATTTTACGAATTGCGCTACACCGTTAGAAACGGTAATTCCTGTTATCACGTCACTAATCTTAACGTTAGTCACTTCTAACCAGTTTACAGTATCCCATTGATTTGAGCCGTTAGGAGTAGTGCTTGTTGGGTATTTATCGTTATCAAGTATATAGTAAGACGTGCCGTTTTCAGCATTAGAAACAGAAGTGTAAAGAACAACGTTTTTAATCTTAGGTGCGACGTTATTTGGTAGTGGATATCTAAAATCCACACCGCCCCTTGCAATATACGCAATATCCTCAATTACGGCATTTTCATCAACAGTGTAAGCAAACAACCTATAAGATGCACCACCGTCAAAGTCAATTAAGCAGTTTCTAATAACAGCATCTGCACCAATTGAAGCAAACAAGCCTTGTTTAGCAGCAGAAGCAATACCTTCGTTATATGAAATTATACAATTTTCAAGTGTTCCGTTAAAGTTTTCTGCAAGTATACCCTGTGGATAATAACTTCTATGCCAATTAGACTTAAATATAACGTTAATTTTTGCGTTTTTAATAGTACCGTTAAACGAAGCAAATACACCTAAACCGTAAACATCCATAGCACTAACGTATATATTTATTGTGTGTCCGTTACCTTCGAGCGTGCCGTTAAATGCAGAGAACTTTGTTGATGAAGTACCTGTGTATTCGGGACTTGTTTCAGTTCCAAACGTAATGTCTGCGGTAAGTTTATACTTAGCAACTGCACCACTATTCATTGCTTCAACAAATTGTTCGGTAGTTGCAATGTCTGCAATGAGAACTTGTTCAAGGATAACTTTATCTTTAAGCGTAAGGGTAAGTTTTTCTTCGGTTTCTGTAATTTTCAAAGTTTCACTATCAAAGATTTGTGATAGTTTAGTAGAAACGTTTTCCCATTCGTGCTGAGTTCTGTTGTTGCCTAAGTTATAATCTTTAAGCAGTTGACCGCCCTTTCCTGCGATAGCAGAGCCGATGTCGGTAAAGCGATAAATATTAGAGAAAGTAAATTCTTCTTGATAGCCGGCAACTGATTCAGGAAGCGTGCTCCATTCGTTTTGGCTATACATATTGCCCGCATAGACAAAGTTTTTAACGGTAACACTAGAATCGTCATAAGTTCTAAAAATAATCTTATGCGCTGCTTCTGTACTTTCATTTATAGAAATACAGTTAGAAATAACAGAGCCAGCGTGCATAAAGTTGACGTAAGTACCAAAACTTGTGTTTGCAGCAACAGCTATATAAGTGTCAAAAATACAAGAGTCAATAGTGCCTTTAAGTTCAGTTGCAATTATGCCTTGGTCACCATGCAAGCAGTCAACACTTGCTTTAACGTAAAGATTAGAAATGCTAGCACCCTTTTCGATAGTGCCAATTAATCCTTTGAATATATAATCTTTGCCATAGTTAATATTGAAAATCAACTTATATCCGTTACCATCAAGTTTGCCGTAAAAACTTTCAAAAATATTTGCCCTTTTATCCGTGCCAAGCGTTGCTTCTGTTAAGGTGATGTCATTTTTAAGAACATACTTAGTGGGTGCAGTTATTGACATAGCCTTCTTTAAATCTTGCTCAGTTTCAATGGTAATTGCCTTTTGTTCAGTAGCGCCCGTACCTATGTAAGTACGAATTTTTTGTTGCGCTTGATAAAGTTCTTCTTCACTAAGAGTAGTGTCGGTATAGATTGACTCAGCAAGGTCTTTAACACTAACGGACACGGGACTATCGCCACGTTCAGCATAAACGTAGTTAGACTGTGCATTTTCTTTATAATATGCAACGGCAGAAAACTCTAAATCATAGTTTTTATCAAGCACGCCAACCAAAACACCGTTCGCACGGAAAGTTTCACTATCCTTATCAAAGTATATATTGCTTTCCCTTTGGTCTTGGTCAAAAGCAACGTTGACGTGTTTTATTTGATGATAATTTGAATTTACACCGTTAAAATTATCTGTCGGTGCGATTATAAATCCAAATTCCATTGCACTTGCAATCTTGTTCTTTGTTTGTTCGTCCATATCAACAACAAAACGAATGCCTGAATCTGAACTGTCGTCAATTAAACGAAGTTCTGCGGTTTGACGCATTTTGAAGTTTTCACTTTCGCTTGCACTTGCCTTTACGTTCGCACTTAAAGTAAGCGCACCAAACGCCATAAACGCCACAAGTGCAAGTATAAGTAAAACTTTAATCTTACTTAAACCTTTTGTCATAATGTTTCCTCCTGTTATCACTTACAAGATTTGTCCCCTACTTATATTCAGCAGGTTAGGTAAAAAAGATTTTTGGGCTTTTTTACCTAACCCGCACAAAGACTTTTACGCCTTTGTGTCGGGAAACGTGTTAAAACACGTTATAGTTTTTTGTTAATTATTCAGCAGTAGCAAAGAATATACCGTCTGCAGTAAAGTTAAAGCCTGTTACAACAGGTGTTGAACTTGCTGCCCAAAGCGTACCTTCGCCTGTCTTATATGCTTCAACGTTAAACAAGTCACCTGTAGATGAAGCAACATTTGAACTATAAACATAATTACTGATTGTTGCACCATTATCCGTTGCAGGAACAAGGAACTTATAAGTACCACCCCAACTACTTGTATACGGTTGAACGTAAACGTAACCATCAATAATAGAAGATGCACCAACTTCTTTTGAAATACCACGACCAAGTGAACCTGCTTTATCCCATACTACGCAGTTTTTAATTGTGCCATTTACTACTTGGAACGCACCATAGTTACCTGTACCTTGAATGGTTGCACAAGAAGTTGCTTCAATAATACAATTTTCTATTAAACCATTAACGTTTCTTGCAAAAGCAGAATAATATGCACTACCGTCATACTCTGTAGTATAGGTTAATACGAATTTTGCATTTTTAATAATAC
>JAZNFN010000079.1:0-2709 GCA_045576035.1 Christensenellaceae bacterium | reverse complement strand
GGGTCTAGTCATTGTCTTCCTAAGACCGCTTGGCCTCCGACTTTGACCACCTTTACCGGGTTGCATTTCAATGTTGTGAACCATAGTACCTACGGGAATATCTTTGAGCGCAAGTGCGTTACCTGCTTTGATATCTGCGGTAGGACCACTCATAACCTTGTCGCCAACCTTTAAGCCCACGGGAGCAAGGATGTAAGTCTTTGCGCCGTCTGCATAGTATAAAAGTGCAATGTTTGCGCTACGGTTGGGATCATATTCAATGCTCTTTACCGTTGCGGGAATACCGTCTTTCATTCTCTTGAAGTCGATAATACGGTATTTTCTTCTGTTACCGCCACCAATATGGCGAACGGTTATTTTACCCTGTGCGTTTCTACCACCGCTCTTTCTTTGGTCTTCTAAAAGAGACTTTTCGGGTTTCTTTGCCGTAATTTCGTCAAAAGCACTTACTGTCATAAAACGACGTGCAGACGAAGTCGGTTTATATCTTTTAATAGCCATTTTTCTATCCTCCGGATTTAATTAGGACAATGAATCGAAGAATTCAATCGACTTACTGTCTTTTTTAAGTTGAACGATGGCTTTTTTGTAATCGGGGGTATATCCCTCGTATCTGCCCTGTCTTTTCAACTTACCGCTAACGTTTGCTGTATTTACTTTTTCAACGCTTACGCCGAAAATTTCTTCGATAGCGAGTTTGATTTGCGTTTTGTTTGCATCCTTTGCAACAACAAAGCTATACTTCTTATCTTTGATGCCCGCATAACTCTTTTCAGAGAGAAGCGGTTTAATTATAATATCGTGTGCAGCCATTATTCTCCGTAAACCTCCTGAATTTGTTCTACGGCCTGTTTGGAAACAACGAGTTTTGCGTTCTTAACAACGTCATAAGTGTTGATTTGTGATGCCGCAATCGTTGAAATCTTTTCGATGTTTGCGCTTGCTCTCAATACTAATTCGTCGTTGTTATCCATAACAAGGAGTACTGTTTTTTCTAAATTAAACGCTTTGAGGAAAGCTGCCATTTCTTTGGTCTTGCCTTCGTTTACCTTTATATCGTCAATGAAGATTACTTCGTCATCTCTGATTTTTTGCGAAAGTGCAGATAAAAGTGCAACTGCTTTTGCTTTTGCGTTCATTTTCTTTGAAAAGTCTCTTGACTTAGGTGCGAATACTACGCCACCTTTAACCCATTGGGGACTTCTGATAGAGCCTTGTCTTGCTCTGCCGGTACCCTTTTGTCTCCACGGTTTTGCACCGCCACCACGAACTTCGCTACGGGTCAACGTGCTTTTGGTTCCTTGTCTTTCGTTTGCAAGTCTTGCAACTACTGCTTGGTGGATTACCGCTTCGTTGTATTCTGCACCGAACAAAGCGTCGGATAATTCAAGAGTGCCTACTTCTTTTGCATTCATATTAAATAATTTAACACTTGGCATAATCCTTCTCCTTACGCTTTAACGCTATTTCTTAAAGTTACGATGCTTTTTACAGCGCCGGGAACAGCACCTTTAACAAGGATTGCATTCCTTTCTTTATCGACTTTTACAATTTCAAGATTCAATACGGTAACGTTTTCATTACCCCATTGACCAGGCATGTGTTTGCCCTTGAAAACTCTTGACGGGTTACTGATTGCACCCATTGAACCAACTTCTCTGTGTACAGGGCCTACGCCGTGAGTTTCTTTCAATCTGTGTTGATTCCACTTTTTGATAACACCGGTAAAACCGTGTCCCTTTGATACGCCCGATACGTCAACCTTATCGCCTGCTTGGAAAACGTCACAAGTGATAACTGAGCCAACCGTCATCGTATCAGCACCTTCAAGCTTGAATTCCTTCAAAACCTTTTGGGGTGCAACGCCTGCTTTTTTGAACTGACCGAGTTGCGGTTTGTTCAAGGATTTTTCGTCAGTTTCAGAAAAACCTAATTTAACTGCCGAATAACCGTCTCTTTCCAAAGTTTTAACCTGAACAACGGGACAAGGACCTGCCTCGATAACCGTTACCGGAATAACTTTGCCGTCTTGGGAAAAGAGCTGTGTCATTCCCAACTTTCTGCCAATGATTGCTTTATTCATAGATAAAGTTCACCTCCGATATATTATATATAATGTTTATAAATTACAATTTAATTTTGATATCTACACCAGCGGGCAAATGGATGCTGTCCAAGAGCTTAACGTTGGGTGAGTAAATATCGATAAGTCTTTTATGAGTTCTAATTTCAAACTGTTCACGCGAATCTTTATATTTATGTGGTGAACGAAGTATCGTTACGATTTCTTTTTCGGTAGGTAGCGGAATAGGTCCACTAATCTTTGCGCCCGACTTTTTCATCGTTTCAACGATTCTTGCTGCTGCTTGATCAAGCATTTCCGTGTCATAAGACATAAGCTTAATTCTGATTTTTTGACTTGCCATTTTTGTTTCTCCTTTTTTTACCTAACTTTTACTGTGTGCTGTAAACTCTGCCGTGTGTGTCGCTTTTCGATTATAAAAAAATCATCCGCCGATACTTAATTTTTAAGTCGCTGCGAATGACTCTGCTAATTCTATTTGAAGTTAGTCGCAGGGGTCTAGCCCCCACACTTGTCAACGGAAATTATCTATCACAACCTAGTGATTTAAGTAACTTCCCGTATCAACCCAGATTACACAGCCTACGTATTATAACCTAATTCGCAAGGCAATGTCAAACGTTTTT